>JBAQWH010000296.1:0-6777 GCA_049298815.1 Thermoanaerobaculia bacterium
CCTCCGGAGGGGTCGCGGTTGCGGCAGGGACGCCGACCGTCTTGAACTCGGTCCAGGTCTCGTCAGGCGTCTCGCCACCGTTGGCCCAGTTCCACCCGAAGAAGGCGAGGAGCGCGAGGATCGGAAGGATCATCAGCACGGCGACCGTGCGGAACGCCGTGCTTCTCACTCGCCGTTCGCGTGACGCCATGCGCGCTCTCACCCGCCCCGATGCGTTCGCCGCGATGCGGCCGCGCGGCCGCTAAGCAGCCTTCTTCTCCGCCGGCGCCGTCGTGGCAACGCCGAAGAGCTCGAGGGCCCGGTTCAGGATCAGGTCGTCCTCACGGCGCATCTCCTTCGACTTCTCGTCGCGCAGGAGGACCTGGGCGCTGATGTCGACCAGGACGTCGGGCTTGACGCCTCGCTCCTTGATCGGCTTGAGCTCGGGATCGGTGTAGTGGCCGATGGTCAGCTGGACGCCCCCGCCACTCGGGAGGGTGACGAACTTCTGCACGACCGCCTTGCCGTAGCTGGAGATGCCGACGACCTTGCCGCGGCCGTTTCCGCGGATGGCTGCCGCGAAGATCTCGGCGCCGGAAGCGGTGGAGTTGTCGGTCAGGACGAGGACATCGCCCTCGAAGGACGTCTCCTTGTCGGCGGCCCAGCGCTTCGGTTCGACCTTGCGTCCCAAAACGCTCGTGATGACGCCGCGGGTGAGCAGCTCGTCGGCCGCGAGGATCGCCTCGTCGACCGAGCCGGCAGCATTGCCGCGGACGTCGACGATCAGCTTGCGTGCGCCACTCCTGCGCGCGTTCTCGAGCGCGGTGCGGAACTGTGCGGCGGTCCCCTTTTCGAAATAGGGGATGCGGACGTAGGTCACGCCAGAGACGAGCTCGCTCCCGACCTGCAGTGGATGGAACTCAGCCGGCTGGATCGTGACTTCCTCGCGACGCGCTTCGCCGCCGCGGAGGACCTGGAGCCGGAGCGGCTTCGCCGTGCGGAGGGCGTTCCGGACCTGCCAGACCGACATCGACTGCGTCAACTGGCCGTCGATCTTCTCGATGAAGTCACCCTTCTCGACCTTCGCCCGGTCGGCCGGCGAGCCGGGGATCGAGGAGACGACGTAGGCGTAACCGAACCGCCGGGTGACGACGAGCCCGATCCCGTTGTCCTCGATGTCGGTGAACGACTTGTACGAGGCCATCTGGGCGGGCGGGACGTAGTAGCTGAACTCGTCGACCGCGTCGGTGACTCCGCTGAACGCGCCGTCCATCAGGACGTCGGAGCCGACCGGCTCGACGTAGTTCGTCCGGACGAGCTCGAACACCTCCGAGAAGATGCTGAGGTAGCGGTAGATGTTGTTCTTCTGCGTCGCCTGTCCGAAGACGGCGCCCGCTAAGAGCGTGACCATCATGGCCACGGACACGGCAAGAAATGCGATCTGTCGTTTGGTCATCAGCGCAGCCAGCTCAGCGGATTCTCGGGTCGATTGTCTCTGCGGATCTCGAGGTAAAGATAGCCGGAAGGCGTCTCTTCACCCTCGCCCACGCCTGCAATGCTCTGGCCCGCCAGCACGTGATCTCCCACGATGACTGCCGGGGCCTTCACGTTCCCGTACAGCGAGAATACGCGATTGCCGTGGTCGAGGATGATTAGATTTCCGTACCCCTTGAACCACTGGGAAAATAGAACTGTTCCAACGAAGACCGCGCGGACCGGCGTGCCCGCCGCCGCCTCGATCCGGATTCCGTTGTTCATCGTGACCGTCGCGAACTTCGGATTCCGCTGCTTGCCGAAGCTCTCGACCACTTTTCCCCTGACCGGCCAGTCGAGCGCCCCCTGGACGCCAAGGATGTCCGCCTGCACCGGAAGCCCACGGCTCTGCCGCGAAAGGAGGTCGACGAGCCGCTCGAGGCGGCGGGCCTTTTCCTCGAGCGCGGCGAGCTGACGCTCCGAGCCACTCTCCTGGCTCCTCAGCCGCTCGAGGACCGTCTCCTTCTCGCGGTGTGCGGCCGCGATCGAACGCCGCCGGCTCTCCATCAGCTGACGCGTCTGCTGCAGCTCGGTGCCCCGGTTGATCAGTTGCGTCCTCTGCGAATCGAGCTGCTGCTGGGTCCGCTGAAACGACGAGACCACCCGCGCATCCCGCGACACGAGGTAGCTCAGCATCGACACCGCCTCGATCGGGTTCCGCTCCCCCTCCATCGACAGGAGGACCCGGAGATAGCTGAGGCTCCCCATCCGGTAGAGCGCGCGGAGGCGACTCTTCAGGTCTTCTCTCTGCGCCGCAGTCCGTGCCGTAAGCCCGGCCACGCGTCGCTCGAGCAACTGCTGATCGCGCTCGAGAGCGACCTGAGTCTGACCGGCGATCTCGAGCTCGCGCGTTCGGATTCCCAGCTCGAGGTCGATCTGCTGGAGGTCGCGCTCGGCGCTCGCCGCCTGCTGCTTCACCTCGCCGAGCCGTTTGCGCAGGCGGACGATCTCGTCGCGGAGCGTGTCGAGATCCGCATTCTTCGCCGGCCCCTGCTGCGCCGCGACCGGGAGGACGAGCGTCGTCCCGGCGATCGACGCGAGTACCAGAGCGACGGCGGCGACTCTACTCGCGAGACGCACGGGCCGAGTAGTCGCTCAAGGCGATCTTCGCCGCCTGCTGTTGCGCTTCCTTCTTCGAGGAGCCTTCGCCGCGAGCCGTCAGCGTGCCGACGCGGACCTCCACCACGAACATCTTGTCGTGGTCCGGACCGACCTCCTCGACGACGCTGTACTCCGGCAGCTGCAGGCCGCGGCCCTGAGCGAGCTCCTGGAGCGCCGTCTTGTAGTCGTGGAACAGGAGGTCCTGCTGGTCGATCGACTCGATCTCGCCCGCGAAGGAGCGCTCGATCATCTGCCTCGCGGCCTCGACCCCACCGTCCAGGTAGACCGCCGCGATGACCGCCTCGAAGAGGTTCGCGAGCAGCGAGTCCTTCTTCCGGCCGCCGGTCTTTTCCTCGCCGACCCCGAGCAGGATCACGTCCCCCATCTCGAATTCGCGGGCCTTCTCGGCGAGGCTCGAAGCGCTGACCAGGAAGGCCTTCATCTTCGAGAGCGCCCCCTCGTCGAGCTCGGGGAAACGGGCGAACAGGAGGTCGCCGATGACGAAGCCGAGGACGGAGTCGCCGAGAAACTCGAAGGTCTCGTTGTGGCGGACGGCGTCGTCTTTCGCTTCGTGCGAGTACGACTTGTGCGTGAGCGCGCGCCGCAGGATGTCGGGATTCCGGAAGGTGTACCCGACGCGGGTCTGGAAGTCAGAGAAGGAATCGGTCAACGGCGTAAGTGTAATCGAGCGCCGGAAAGAACAAACGCCGCGAAGGTCATTCGCGGCGTTTGCAGGCCCTGCCTTCCGGCTGCCTACGAGGTTAGCTGTCGGGTTCGGGCTGGAAGCCCTAGCAGCTTTTGGCTGCATTCACCCCGGACGGGGGCAAGCCGTCGCTAATTGGGTCCCCCGTTCCTCGGCGCCGAGGATTAGGCGGCTGAGTCGCCACCAACTGGCGGCGGACACAGTGTGGGGCTTGAATCCCGCGGTGTCAATCTCGACTGCACCCTCCATTTCGACAACCGGACACGAGCAGAAAGCTCCGCCCGAAGCGGGCGCCGCCTGCTCCGGTTCGCCCCTGCCCCTGCGCGACGTACACTTGTCCGGCCCGCCGCCCAGGTCCGGATGAATCGAGGAGGTCCCGTCGTCGTGAAGCGTGAACTGCTGTGCGTGTTTTCGTTTCTCTGCTGCGCTCTCATTGCACTCCCGGGAACGGCGCAGGACGTCGACGACCATCAGGGGGTGAGCAACATCCTCGGCGCCGGTGCGCGGGCCTGGGCCATGGGTGGCGCGTTCATCGCGCTCGCCGACGACGCGACCGCCGCATCGTGGAACCCCGCCGGCCTCGCCCAGCTGGTCCGGCCTGAGACCTCCCTCGCGTTCGATACCGGAAGAGGCGACATCGAGTGGCGTTACCGCTACGCCTCCCGCACCGCGCAGGGGACCGAGACACTCGAATCGATCCGCGATACCGGGAAGACTGACTTCTCCGGGGTCGCGTTCGCCTCCGCGACCTGGCCGTTCCGCCCCCGCGGCCACCTGCTGGTCGGCCAGTTGAGCTACCGGAAGCTCTCGACCTTCCCCGGCATCCTCAACCCCTACGTCACCCGCACCACGATCTCCGCGCCGGACGGAGCGCTGGTGAGCACCACCGAGAACGCGAACGTCTTCGAGACGTCGTACGGCGGAGGCTTCGATTCGTTCGGCGTCAGCCTCGCGGGCCGGGTCACACCGAAGCTCAGCGTCGGGGTCACCGCGAACGCCATCAGCGGGGACGTGTCGTCCGAGACCATCGTCTCCGAGTCGGCCGGCGCGCTGACCCGCTCCGCAGAGATGGGGATGACGTACCGCTTCTCCGGCCTGGCGTTCGATGTCGGAGTCCTCTACCGGCCGATCGAGAAGGTGTCGCTCGGGGCGGTCTACCACTCAGGGTTCACTGCGCCGTTCTGGTACGAGTCGACGCTCGATTCTCCAGGATGGCCGCAGCTGCGGCATGGCGGCCACGCGCGCATGAAGTGGCCCGACGGGTTCGGTGCCGGCGTCGCCTTCAAACCGACCGACTACCTGACGATCTCGATGGACGGAGCCGTCACTCACTGGGCGGCCGCAACGGTCGACGAAGTCATCTCGTCCCAGCTCAGCTACGACGCGCAGGATGGATGGAAGCCCGAGTTCCTCGAACGCCAGGACCTTGGGTTCCCCTACTTCGGCGTCCGGCAGCGGGACACGACGAACCTCCGCCTCGGGGCTGAGTACGTCACCTTCTACCACGACGTGACTTTCCCCTTCCGCGTCGGACTGTTCCGCGAAGAGCAGGCCACCAATGCCTGGGACACGGCCGAAGACCTTCAGCCGCAGCCGCGCTACTCGGGCTACACGGCCGGGTTCGGGATCGCGGTCGGCAGGGTCCAGGTCGACCTCGCCTACGTGCGCACTCATGGGACCGACCGCGGGCGGATCGGCGTCGTCGACGGGCAGCTCACGACTGAAGTCGAGGAGTCGACTGTCAGAAATCAACGCCTCATCCTCTCCGCGCTGGTGCGCTTTTGACGGTCACACTCCCCCAACCTCATCGTCACGACGCGACATCCCGAAGCGCCGGTGGCCTCCGTTTGACACCCACGCGAGGCATCCCTAAACTCGGCGCGATGACCTGCACCCGTTGCTACGCGTATTCGTATACCGGCCGGACCTTCATGGGCCGCGCCGGAAGGCGTTTGCGCGACTGACGACGCAGAACACTTCCGACCGCATCTGACGGCCCGTGAATCTCACGGGCCGTTTTTTTTTGTCTGAAAGGAGACGGCGATGATCATCGTCACACGCAACGGCATCACCGAGGGAGAGCTCGACCACATTCGCGAGAGGGTCGAGTCGGCAGGGCTGCGGACTCACGTGTCGCGCGGGGAGCACCGGACCATCGTCGGCTGTATCGGGGATGAGAGTCTCCTCGATCCCGACCTGCTGCTCAGCATCCCCTCGGTCGAGAGTGTCATGCCGGTCATGAAGCCGTACAAACTCGCCTCACGCGAGTTTCTTGCGGAGCCGACGGTGGTGAGGGCGGGCGATCGCGCCGGCACGTCCGTCGGAGGCCGTGACCTCGCGATCATTGCGGGCCCGTGCTCCGTGGAGGGCAGCGCCATGCTGCGCGAGACCGCGGAGGGCGTCGCAGCCTCGGGAGCGACGATGCTCCGCGGCGGCGCGTTCAAACCCCGAAGTTCCCCCTACTCGTTCCAGGGACTCGGCGAGGCCGGTCTCCGCCTGCTCGCCGAAGCGCGTGCGGCGTCCGGGCTGCCGGTCGTGACCGAGGTGGTCGACCCGCGTCAGGTCGAGCTCGTCGCGGCCTACGCTGACGTCCTCCAGATCGGCGCGCGGAACATGCAGAACTTCGCTCTGCTCCAGGAGGTTGGCAGGATCCGGCGGCCAGTCCTCCTCAAGCGCGGAATGTCCGCCACCATCGCCGAGCTGCTGATGGCGGCCGAGTACGTTCTGTCGCAGGGGAACCGCGATGTGATCCTGTGCGAGCGAGGAATCCGCACGTTCGAGACGGCGACGCGCAACACGCTCGATGTGGGCGCGATCGCGGTGCTCAAGCGCGAGACCCACCTTCCCGTGATCGTCGATCCCAGTCACGCCGCGGGACGTGCGGACCTGGTCGTCCCGCTGGCGCTCGCCGGAATCGCGGCCGGCGCGGACGGACTGATCGTCGAGGTGCATCCCCGCCCCGAGGAAGCACGCTCGGACGGCGAACAGTCGCTGACGCTCGGCCAGTTCGATGAGTTGATGCAAAGCGTGCGGGCGTTCGCCGCTGCAGCGGGACGCACGGTCGCGGCTACGGCCGTGGAGGACGTCGCATGACCGCGCTGCCCACGGCAGACTGCATAGAGGAGCTCCGCGCGCAGATCGAGCGGATCGACCGCGAGCTCGTCACGCTGGTCGCACAGCGTGTCGACGTGGCGCGGCGAGTCGGATCCGCAAAACGGGCCGCAGGCCTGCCGACGCTCGATCCTGCACGCGAGGCGGCGGTCCTCAGACGCGTCGCCGAGCTCGCGCGCGAATCCCACCTCGAGGAGGAGGACGTCCGTTCGATCTTCTGGAACGTGATGGCGATCTCGCGCCGCGCCCAGACGGAGGAGCCATGACTTCCATCAACAGCGCGGCGATCGTCGGGCTCGGGCTCATCGGGGGCTCCATCGCACGCGACCTGAAGGCTCGAGGCATTCGCG
>JBAQWH010000297.1:0-3425 GCA_049298815.1 Thermoanaerobaculia bacterium
GCACGTAACTGCGCAGCACGAAGAGCGGCCCCGCGACGATGCCGGCCGTCAGCGCGGCGACGATTGCCGTCGCAACGCCGAGGCGGAAGAAGCGGCCGTAGAAGCGGAAGGCCCCGTGGCCAAAGTGCTCGCCGAAGGCGCGGCCGCCGCTCGTCAGCACTTCGAGTGCGCCTCCTGCGACACCGAGGCCGATGAACAGGCCGAGGATGAAGACGGCGGCGGCAGCGCCGCCGAAGCCTTTCAGCAAGCCGGGGTTGATCTCGATGAGGTCGTAGAGGACGCCGAATGAGAACGTCCGTGCAAGCGAATCGGCGAGCGGGAGGTTGCCGATCGCATTACTGAGCGCCAGCCAGCCCGGGAGCGCCGCCGTCAGTGCGAGCAGCGCGTTGATGAGCCACAGCGTGGCGATGAGCTTCCAGTTTGCGCGCGCCGCGGCGAGACCGCGTTTTGTCGCTTCGATGATCATGGTCACAGTCCTGCCAGGCCGAGGAGCTGCTGCAGCCAGAAGACGTAGCGCGTGGAGAGACGCGTTGCGGCGCTGCCGTCCACTCGCGCACGCCGCGCGTTGTTGAGCCGATTGACGTCGAGCTTCAGGTCGTCGTTCGGATCGACCGTCGCACTCACGAGCCGTTTGCTGCTCGTCAGCTCGACGCGCTTGAAGCGACCGAGCCACGGGCCGGCAGGCGGGCCGTTCTCGAGCAGCGGAATCGTGCGGCTGCCACCGCCCTCGTAGTCGACGCGCAGCGAAACCGGGAATGCGATCTCCCCGCGGCGTCGCACCAGAACGGTCGAGCGCCACGATCGGCCTTTTTTCTTGTCCGCGGCTTTCTCCCGTTCCCTCGCCTGCTTCGTCGTAACGGTCTTGCGCTTGCTTCCTTCGCCGAAGACTCCGCGCGCAACGTCGACCTTCTCGCTGCTGACGAGAGCGACCTCGTAATCGAGCATCCCGGGGCGCTCGACCGTCTGCATGAAGAACCCATCGAGGTCTCGACCGGCCACTTCGCTTGCGACCGCGTAGAAGTCTTCGCTCGCCGGATGACCGAAGCGGAACCGCTCGTGGTACGTGCGCATCACCCGGGCCATCGTCTGTTCGCCCAGCAGCGCCTCCAGCGTCAAGAGCGTCAGCTCCGTCCGGCTGTAGGAGTTGAAGGCGTAGTTGCCGGATGACGAGAACTTCCAAGATGGCGTGCGGATGCGGTCGAACATGCGGTCGGCCGAGTTCCCCATGCGTGCGGACTCCTGGCCGCCGACGCGAAGTCCAAGGAACTGCAGTGTCGACGGTCCGTAGGCCCGATCCATCACCCGCCGCGTCGAGTAGCTGGTGAAGCCCTCGTCGAGCCACGACTCCTCGAACTCGTTCGTCGCCACCATGCTCTGCCAGTACTGATGCCCGAACTCATGAATGACCACGTCTTCGGGAAGCAGCAGACGGTCGAACGGCCAGCGGCCGAGAAGCGCGTGCGTGCCGGCAGTGATGAACGTCGGGTACTCCATCCCTCCGGAACCCGAGGCGCCGGGCGCAGGATCGACCACGGTGAGTGTCGGGTACGGATAGCGTCCGTACCAGAGCCCGAACCACTTCAATGCAGCCTTCGCCGCGCGCATGTGGCGATCGGCCTGACTGCGGTGTTGGCTGTGGAGAAGCAGTGTCACCTCGACGTCACCGAGCCTCAGCTCGTCCGCCGTGCGGCCGAGCAGTGCAGCCGCGTCGGCGTACTCCCGGCGCGTCACCTCCGACGCGGGTGAGAAGCGCGATCTGACCTCGACGAAGTCGGGCGACGCGGTCCAGGCGAAGTCGATCACGTCGCCCTGCTCGAAGAGGTGCGTCGAGGTTCCGTCGCGGTTCTCGCGTCGTGAGATGCGCCGGCCGGTCGCGCCGACGACGAAGCGGCGTGGCACCGTGATCGCGACCCGGTAGTGGCCGAAGTCGGCGTAGAACTCAGAGTTCGCGTGGAACTGATGGCAGTTCCAGCCGGCGCGCGTGCGGCCGCGCATGCCGGCCGGCTCGTAGACGCCGAGCTTCGGGAACCACTGGCCGACGAGGAAGTAGTCGCGAACGTAGCCGGTGCGCGCGAAGACCTTTGGCAGCTTCGCCTCGAACTCGACGTCGAGCGCGATCTCGCCGTTCGGCGGGACCGGCTGCGGCAGCGGGACACGCCAGACCGTTCGATCGGCCTTGTTGCCGTCATCGGGATGCTCGAACGTGGCGCGCGGCATCAGGTCGACGCCATCGGCGCGACGCACGCTCTTCACCTCGATCCAGCCCCATCCCTCATCGGGCATCCGGTCGCGCCTGAGCTTGCCGCCAGACTCGCGCATGAACGTGCTCTCGGAGTTGCGGAATGCGTTGAGGTAGAGGTGGAACCACAGTTCCCCCACCGGCTCGCTCCCGCCGTTGCGCCAGCGGATACGCTCTCGCCCGTGGAGCGTCTTCGCCTTCGGGTCGAGACGCACGGCGATGTCGTAGTCCGCGAGCGCTCGTGCGCGAAGAGGGAGTGGATCCGCCGCGACGGCGCTCGCGAGAAGCAACGGCAACAGAATTCCGAAAGCGGTCGTGATCG
This sequence comes from Thermoanaerobaculia bacterium, assembly GCA_049298815.1. Lineage (GTDB taxonomy): Bacteria > Acidobacteriota > Thermoanaerobaculia > Gp7-AA8 > Gp7-AA8 > JBAQWH01. The sequence goes on from JBAQWH010000297.1 coordinate 2,562, forward strand.
AGCGTTTCATGGCAGCTCCTGGTCGCATGCCGCGGGCGTGCGAACGCACGGCGATTTGTTCGGCGGCATGGCGAGCACAACTGTGACACGGTCGAAGATGCGACGCTACTCATCCGGTGCACTGCTGGCAGAATGGACGCGCCATGAAAACGCTTCGATTCGAGACCGCGATCCGTGCTCCGCGTGAGAAGGTCTGGCGCACGATGATCGAACAGGACACCTACAGGATCTGGACCTCCGAGTTCACGGCCGGCTCGTACTACGAGGGCTCGTGGGAGCAGGGAACGCGCATCCGGTTCCTGGCACCGGACGGCGGGGGGATGGTCGCCGTGATCGACGAGAACCGCCCGTTCGAGCACATCTCCGTCCGCCACCTCGGCGAGATCCGCAACGGCGTCGACGACACGGAAAGCGAGGCCGTGAAGTCGTGGGCCGGAGAGGCGTTCGAGCGCTACACGCTTCGCGAGGCGGATGGGATGACCCACCTCGAGGTCACCTGCGACGTCACTCCCGAGTACGAGGCGATGATGAACGACATGTGGCCGCGGGCCCTGCAGCGCCTGAAGACGCTGGTCGAGACCGGCTCGTAAAGGACCCCTCGCATGATTCGGATCTCCCCCGCCCTCGCGGTGCTCGCCTTCGCCGTCGTCTCGACCGCACATGCCGCGGCGGTCTCATACAACGTGACGATCCGCAGAGGCGGCTGTCCGTGTCCCCGAGGGATACCGGGAGCAGAAACCGGTCGTGTCTGGCCCGGGCAGCTGACGACGCCGACACATCGGCGCTTCGGATGACACGAGGGTTGGTCTCGCCGTGCGGGCATGGAGGGCGGACTTCAGTCCGCGGGCGGTCGGACTTCAGTCC
>JBAQWH010000298.1:0-2265 GCA_049298815.1 Thermoanaerobaculia bacterium
CGTCACCGCCGCGGGCGTGTCGGTCGCGAGGATGCGGCCCTTGTCGATGAGCGCCACCCGATCGCAGCGGTTCGCCTCGTCCATGTACGGCGTCGAGACCACGATCGTGAGGCCCGACGCCTTCAACTCATCGAGCAGGTCCCAGAACTCGCGCCGCGAGACCGCGTCGACGCCGGTCGTCGGCTCGTCGAGCAGGAGAAGCTCGGGCCGGTGGACGAGCGCGCAGCAGAGCGCAAGCTTCTGCTTCATGCCGCCCGAGAGCGCGCCGGCACGCCGGTCCCTGAACGGCTCGAGCTGCGAGTAAATCGGTTTGATCCGCTCGTATTCGGCCGCGATCGTCGTGCCGAAGACCGACGCATAGAAGCGGAGGTTCTCGTGGACGCTGAGGTCGGGATAGAGGGAGAAGCGGCCCGCCATGTAGCCGAGCCGCGCACGGATGTCCCACAGCTGCTTCACCACGTCGAAGCCGAGGACCCTGGCGCTGCCGCTGTCCGGAACCAGGAGCGTCGCCAGGAGGCGGAAGAGCGTCGTCTTCCCCGCCCCGTCGGGTCCGATGAACCCGAACAGCTCTCCGTGCGCGACAGAGAACGACAGCTCGTGCACCGCCTCGGTCTCGCCGAAGCGCTTGACGAGTCCCTCGACGACGACAGCCTGCTCGCTCATTTCGACGCCGTGGCAGCCGGGAAGTCGACATCGGCCGGCATGCCGATCTTCAGGATGCCGTTCGGATTCGGCACGCTGATCTTGATCGCGTACACGAGGTCGGCTCGCTCTTCGCGTGTCTGGATCGGCGTCGGCGTGAACTCCGCGTCCGACGACACCCACGTGACCGTGCCGTTCACGACCGCTCGCTGATCCTTCCCCGTGTCGACGGAGACGCGTGCCTGCTGGCCGACCTTGACGGATGCGAGCTGGGTCTCGACGACGTACGCGCGCACCTCGACCTTCCGCAGGTCGGCGATGCGATAGAGCGGCTGTCCCGGCTGCGTCACCTCACCGGCCTCCGCATACTTCGCGAGGACCGTCCCGTCGATCGGATTGACGACCTTCCCCTTCCCGATCCGCTCGTCCACCTGGGCGATCCGTGCCTCGGCCGCCTTGACCTGGTCGGCAATCGACTGCTGCTGCGCGCGCAGCGCCTCGATCTGCTCTCCCGGCACCTTGAAGTCGCGCTCGGCCAGGTCGAGCTGCTGTGCGGTCGCGGCTCTCTGTGCATGGAGGCGTCGCGTCCGCTCGTAGTTGCGGCGCGCAATGTCGCGCTGCACGGCGAGCGCGCCGACCTGCTTCTCGAGCTCGGCGATGCGGGAGAAAGTCGCCGCGCGCGTGGCCGACGCTTCCTGCCGCTGCGCGTGCAGCTGCGTCGTCTCGATCGACGCGACGACCGTGCCGGCCGGGATGTGCTGCCCTTCGCGCACGTTGAATCCTTCGAGCCGCCCGCTCGACTCCGCGCCGACCATCACGTCGACGGCTTCGACGTTGCCGTACGCGTCCGGCTCGTCTTTCTTCTTGCAGCCGGTGAGAAGCACCAGGACGATGAGGATCAATGTCGCGGTTCGCATCTAACGAATCTCCACTCCGAGGGTGTTGAGGGCGCGGGCCTGCGCCTGGGCGAGCTCGACGCGGTGGGTCGCGCGCAGGAGGCGGGCGTCCAGCACGTCGGTTTCCTTGTCGATGTATTCGGCCGCGGTCACGACCCGCTCGTCGAATCGCGTCCGTGTCTCTTTCTCGATCAGCTCCCGGAGCTCGACGATCCGCTCGTCGGTCCCGACCGTGTCACGCAGCCGCTCCGCGGTCGCGAGGTCGTTCTGGATCGAGCGGTCGATCGTCCGCGCGAGCACGTCGGCGTCCGCGGCAAGCGACTGCTGCTGCAACTCGACGATCCGCTGGTCGCGCTCCGACTTCCCCCAGTCCCACGGCTTCCACTGCAGCCGCACTCCGGCGACCCCGTACGGGTGGAAGTCGTTGCGCAGGAAGTTCATGCCGGGCATGCCGAAGCCGAGACGGCCGTACGCGGAGACGCGCGGCTTGTCCTCGGTGCGGCTCAGCTCCTTCTGCAGCTCGAGCCGGCGTCCCGCTGCGGCGAGCTGGACGAACTCCGGCCGTTCGCGAAGCGAGCCTGCGCGGGCGCGTGCGGCGTCGAATGCGGCGTCGAGCGTCGGGATCGAGAGGCGGTCCGCAGACGACAGCGCGCGGCCGGTCAGCTTCGAGAGGCGCTCGATTGCCGCACGACGGTTCGCGCGGAGCTCCTTCACGTCCTCGCGCCGC
>JBAQWH010000299.1:0-9772 GCA_049298815.1 Thermoanaerobaculia bacterium
AGTACGCGAGGATGCCGAGAAGGACCGCCGTGACGTCCAGGCCGCGGAGAAGACGCTGCCGGAGGAACGTTGGCTGCAGCAGAGCGCCGCTCCCCTGCTCGAGCGACGTCGAACCCGGCAGGACGTCCGTCGGGTCCCGGCGGGGAGTGAGAAACAGCGCGGTGAGCGCGAGGAGCAGCGGCACGAGGCCGGTCGCAAGCTGTCGCTCCGGCACGTACGGGGTCGCAAACGAACCGTGCAGCCGGTTTTGCGGCGCCGGCCTGAAGTAGTCGACCGGGGTCGCCGAGCCGGCCTCGATGTCGATCCAACGCCGTTCGAGCTCGTAGGTCTCCGAGACGACACGGTACGGGATGAGGAACGGCAGGAGGACGAGACCCGCCGCAGCGAACGCCAGGACGACCTTCACGAGTCGCGCGCGATCGCGAAACGACGGATCGACAGCGACGGCGAAGAGCGCGGTTGCGACGGCCGTCACTCCGCCGAAGAGCAGCCAGTAAACGTTCGTCAGGCCGTTCATCGCAAAGGCAGCGGCGAAGAGCGCAGCACTTCCCCACGTGCCGCGCCGGAGCAGACGGATCAGACCTGCCAGCATCAGCGGAAGCCAACCGGCGCTCACGACCTGAAGGTGCGCGAGGTGATCGAAGAAGAACTGGCCGAAGCCGAACGAGATCCCTGCAAGGAGGGAGGCCTTCACCGATGCGCCCGCCGTCCTGGCAAGGACGCTCGCGCCGTATGCGCTGAGCGTGAAACCGAGCAGCATGGCGAGGTTGTGAATCGCGAGCGGCGTGAATCCGGCGAGCTTGAGTGGGAGGACGAGGATCGCGATCCCGACCAGGTTCTCGCTGAACGCCAGAGGGAACTTCGCGCCCGCAAACATCGGCGCGTCGTAGAGGCTCAGCGGGTCGTGCGTCAGCGAATGGAGGACCCAGTCGAGGATCCACGTATTCAGCAGCGGGTCACCGGGATCCGAGACGAGGTTCTCGAGGTCTCGCGCGAGCGGCCAGGTGTAGACGACCGCGAACAGCGCGAACAGCGCGAGGAGACCGATCTCGCGCAGGACGGGAGCGTGCGTTCTGATCGGCCGGACGGCGGACGTCATCGGGTCGCACGAATGGTACTGGAGAACCGAGCCCGCAGAGACACGGAGCGAGCGAGTCGCCTCCGTATCTCTGCGGCGGGGAGGGTTTTACTGGGCGACCGGATCGTCGACCAGCGCGTCGTCGGTTTCGCTGTCCGCGGGGGTTGCATCGAGGGCGCTCTGCACCAGATTCCGGTGGACGACCTCCTCGTCGCGGAGCTCTTCGAAGAGCTTCTTCGCCTCTGCATCGGCGACCGAGGGGAGAGCGTCGATGAAGAACTGGTGTGCCTTCTCTTCGGACTCGAGGGCGACCAGAAGCGCCTGCCGCTCGGTCATGAAGGCGCGGACCTTGTCGTACTCGGGGGCCTCGACCTCCCACAGCATCGAGCCATCGACGTGGGGAGCGGCATCGCCGAACAACTCTCTCCGGCGTGCAGTGAGCTCGTCGCGGTGCTTCGTCTCGTAGACCACCATCTGCTCGAAGAATCGCGCGGCTGCGGCGGTGTGATGCTTCTCCATCTGGTCGGCGAGCTCCTGATACCGCTCGGCGGCCTCGTTCTCGATCAGGATGGCGAGGTCGAGTGCGTCCTGCAGGGAGAGGGATGCGAAGTCGATGGTGCCCATGGTGGTTCCTCCGGATCTCTTGAGTCCGCCGATTATGCACCGGCGCATGAACGGAAGGTTACAGGGCGGGACGTCGTCGGATCTCCCGCCCGGAAGAGCGAAAACGAACGAAGGCGGCCCTGCGGCCGCCTTCGTTGCGTTCGGTTGGCTTGTGATCAGACTTCCGGCGAGATGAGACCGAGGTTCGCGTCGCGCCGCTTGTAGATCACCGAGATCTTCTCGGTGTCGATGTCGCGGAAGACGATGAACTGGTCCTTCGACTCGTCGAGCCGGAGGGCGGCCTCTTCGACCGACATCGGCCGGATCTGGATGTTGTTGGTCTCGATGATTCGCGGCGCGGCTGCGCGTTCCGCCTCGTTGTCGGGCGGCATCGGCTGAAGGACCTGGACCGACCATTCGGTGACGGGAACCTTGGCCCCCGAGCCGCGGTGGTGGTCGCGGATCTTCCTGCGGTTCTTCTGTGCCTGACGCTTCAGGTGGTCGATCGCCGAGTTGATCGCATCCTGCATCGAATCGTCGGACTCCTGAACCGTCTTGACGTCATGCTCCTTGCCAGTGATCAGAATCTCGCAGATGTTGCGGTACTTCTCGACCTGCAGGACCACACGAACGTCGATGACGTCGTGGAAAAGCTTTTCCTGGATCTTCGACAGCTTCTTGTCCAGTAAAGCGCGGATGTCCGGGGTGATCTCGTAGTTGCGTCCTGAAATCTCGGTTGCCAAAGCGCACCTCGACCTAAAAAATTTGCTTGCGGTCCGTCGACGACGGGATGTTCAACTCATCCCGGTACTTCGCCACCGTCCTGCGAGCAATGTTGATTCCCTCGTCGTTCAAGATCTTCATGATCTTCGAGTCCGACAGCGGTTTCCGCGGGTCCTCGTTCTCGATGAAGCCCTTGATCTTCTTCTTCACAGTCAGGCTGGAGATGTCCTCGCCCGTGTCGGAATCGATTCCGCTGTGGAAGAAGTACTTCATGAGGAAGAGGCCACGCGGCGTGTGCATGTACTTGTTCGACACGACGCGGGAGACGGTTGACTCGTGCATCTGGATGTCGTCGGCGACGTCGCGGAGGACGAGCGGGCGGAGGAAGTCGATGCCCTTCTCGAGGAACTCGCGCTGGTGTTTCACGATCGACTCGGCGACCTTGTAGATCGTCCGCTGGCGCTGGTCGAGCGACTTGATCAGCCAGACGGCCGAACGGATCTTGTCCTTGATGTAGTTGACGGTCTCGCCGTCCGACTTCGAGTCCATCGAGTTGAGCATCGACCGGTAGCTTCCGTTGATGCGGAGCTTCGGCATGCCGTCCTCGTTGAGCACGATGATGTATTCGTCACTGACCTTGTGGATGTAGACGTCGGGCTCGACGTAGATGGCGCGCTCGCTGGAGTACTTGCGGCCGGGCTTGGGATCGAGGTGCTTGATGATCTCGACGATTCCCTCGAGAGCCTTGAGGTCGATGCCGAGCGACTTCGCGAGCGGAACGAATTTCCGCTGCATGAACTCGTCCCAGTGGTCGCGGACGATCATCTCGACGAGAGGCTCGTCGATCTCCAGGAAGCTCACCTGCAGCAGCAGGCATTCGCGCAGGTCGCGCGCGCCGACACCGATCGGGTCGAGCGCCTGGACCGCGTCGATGGCCCGCTTGACTTCCTCTCCCTCGAAGGGACCGGCAGCCATGATCTCTTCGTTCGTCGCCCGCAGGTACCCGTCTTCATCGATGTTCCCGATGATGAACTGCGCGATCTCCTTCGTCCGCGGCGAGGCGTCCGACATGCTCAGCTGCCAGGTCAGGTGATCCGACAGGTTCGGCGGACGGGTGAGCGTGTTCTCGATGGGGAACTCTTCGTGCTCCTCCCCCATCCCGCGCGGGTTGTAGCCGTACTCGATGTAGTCCTGGAAGTAGGCGTCGTAGTCGATCTCGTCGAACGAGTCCTTTTCTTTCTCCTGGGTCTCGACCTTGGGCGGCTCTTCGGTCTCGGACTTCGCCTCGGCCGTTTCCTCGGCGGGTGTGTCTTCGGCCTTGGCTTCTTCGGCGGTCTCCTCGAGCAGGGGGTTTTCGAGGAGCTCCTGGTTGAGGACTTCCTGGAGCTCGAGCTTACTCAACTGCAGCAGCTTGATCGCCTGCTGCAGCGAGGGCGTCATGATCAACTTCTGAGAGAGCTTGAGGTGAAGCTTTTGTTCAAGTGCCATGGTCCGGTAATTCGCTCGGGTGCCGCGTTCCTCGGTCAGTACAGATTGAATGCCTCGCCCAGGTAGATACGCCGGACCTCCGCGTCGGCCGAGAGACTCTCCGGCACCCCCTGCCGGAAGATTTCACCCTCTTTGATGATATAGGCGCGATCCGTGATCTTCAATGTTTCCCGAACGTTATGGTCGGTAATGAGGATCCCGATCCCACGGGCGCGGAGCTGTGACACGATCCGCTGGATCTCGAAGACCGCGATTGGATCGATTCCTGCAAACGGCTCATCTAGCAAGATGAATGCCGGATTGATGGCGAGGCTCCTCGCGATCTCCACGCGCCGTCTCTCTCCTCCCGACAATGCGTAAGCCCGGCTCCGTGCGATGTGTGTGATGCCGAACTCCTCCAACAGTTCGCTCGTGCGGCGCTCGCGCTCTGCCAGGGGCAGGCTCATCGTCTCGAATACCGACAGCAGGTTCTCCTCGACGGTGAGTTTCCGAAAGACCGACGCCTCCTGTGGGAGGTAGCTGATGCCGCGCTGCGCGCGCAGGTACATCGGCAGCTCGGTGATGTCGTCGGGGCCGAGCGTCACGTTCCCGCCGTCAGGCCGGACGAGCCCGACGATCATGTAGAAGGTCGTCGTCTTCCCGGCCCCGTTCGGTCCCAGCAACCCGACGATTTCACCCTGCCGGACCTCGATCGACACGTCGCGTACGACCTTCCGCCCCCGGTACACCTTGAGCAGATGCGACGCGCCGAGGAGCAACGGCTCGGCACCGCGATCGTTCGCGGGCGGGACGAGGGGCGTCGGGTCGGTCATGTGGTGGCGGAATGTAGCAGAAGTAACGGCGGAGCGCTCGGCACGCGGCCCTGGATGGCCGCCGGCACACCGAGGTCCCAGCGCGGTCTCACTGCTGTCTGTACGTCCCCTTCGTCGCGTCCGTCGGACTGACGATCTGGACCTTGTTCCGCGCGAGATCAAACACGATCTGCTGGCCGGAGACCGTACCGGTCGTGTCGGTCAGCACGGCTGGCGAGCCGGTGACGTAGATCATCCGCCGAGCGACCTGGTAGACCGCCTTGTCGCCCGTCCCCTTGCGCGAGGAGGGCCGCTCGGCGACCACCACCGACTTCTCCGCTTCGATCTTCTCGATCTTGCGGTTCGCGTCGAAGAAGAAGAACGCCTGATCCGAGGCGAGCGAACGTGTCGCGTCCTCGATGGTCACGTTGCCCAGGAGCTCGATGCGGCGGTCGGCACGCCGGGCGATGAGCTGCTCGCTGCGCGAGGTCATCGGTACGGGCTTCTGTGTCTCCTGGTCGGTGTTGTAGAGGACCGTCTTCACGTCGCCGCGCGCGGAGATCACGTTCCCCTTGCCCTGAACCTGAAGCTCGTTTGCGAGCAGCGTGTTCGTGTTCTGCCACGCACGGACGTTGCCGGTGAACTGCGCGACCCCTTCGCTCTGACGCAGGAAGAGCGAGTCCGCGTTGATGAAGACCGGGGCGCCCGCCGGGAAGAGGTTCGTGCCGTCGGCAGACGCACCGCTTCCCTTCGACACGAGCTGCGCCATCACCTCGCCGGTCGCCTTCGCGGTCTGCGCTTTCGGGGAGAACTCGATCTTCTTTGCCCGGATCGTGCTCCCCTCGGAAACCACGGTGGCCTGCCATCCGATGTCGGTCGTGAGGATGAGCAGGTCGCCGGTAATGTCGTAGTTCGCGCGGGAGGCCGAGGCCGTCGTCTTCGGGTCGCTGTAGCGGACGGTCCCCTCGAGGAACGCGCTTGCCGCCTTGTGCGCTACGGAATCGAACGAGACGGTGACGTGCTCGGCATTCACCTGCCGACGCACCTCGCCCATCTCCTTCATCACGACCTGCCACTCGGCCTTGATCTCTCTGACCGAGCGGTCGCCGAGGATGACCTGGAAGCCGCCGGCCGTGATCTCGCGGCGAGGCGGCCCGTCGAGGATCGCGACTGCGGGGACGCCTGCGCTGCGTGCGTTGATCGCGACGATCTCGCCGTCCGGTCCGACCTCCGTGTCGAAGCGATCGGCGGTGATCTGCTTCCGGCCGCCGAGGTTTTCGCCGGGCCGGGGGTTGCTCGCCATCACGATCGAGGCGTTCCCGGTACCCTCGAACCCGACGAGCTTCTTTCGGTCCTGAGTGAAACGGCCGATCACCTTGTCCGAACGCATCACGTCGGCGCCTCGGGCCATCTCGACGTTGCGGTCGAACGTCACGTCGTTTTCCTTGCGCCGGAACGTGCTCTCTTCTCCCTTGACCGTGGTCGGAACGTCACCCGGTTTCGAAGCGGCGATCGTCGCCGTGACGGCGTTGTAGAGCCTGAGCGTCTCGGCCTCGACGTCGAGGTCGAGCGCACCCGCGTTCCCGACCCACCGATCGAGCTTGAAACGCACGGGAATCTGGTTCGTGAGCCGTTTGCCGTCGAACAGAATCTCGGCGGTCTCGATCTCGACCCCGTCGCTGCTCGTCAGTTTCACCCCGCCCTTCGCGTCCGCCACCTTCGTGCCGGTGTTGAACTGGGCCTGCGGGCAGGCGAGCTCGTAGGTCAGGTTGTTCGGTCTGTAGATCGTCATGTAGACGTTCTCGAGCGTGGTCCAGCCGGACTCGAACGAGACGACCCGCTCGGCGCGGATGCGCGAGACGATCCGGCCGCCGATCGTCTGCGTGTCGTCGAACGCCAGCGACTCGGTCTGCGGTTTGTCCTGCGGCCTCTGCGTCGAGGTCACCGGCGCGGGCGCGGGCCTGCCCCTCCGGCCAGCAACGCGATCCCAGCTCACGACGATCAGGGCGACGAACGCGACGAACAGGATCGGCAGCGCCACGCGGAGGACTTTGATCGTGCGCTGCATGTCGGCGCTCTTAACAGGACGTGTGCGGATTTCGTTCCGTGGTCACACGAGGTCAGGCCGGCCGCGCGTCCTGAATCACGAGCCGCGCTCCGCGCTTCGAGCTCTCGATGTGACACAGCAGGTCGACGGAGGCTCCAGGACCCAGGTCGCCGGCCAGCTGGCGGCATGAAGGCCAGAGCACCGCAGTCCCCTCGCCCGTCGTGTCTCGGACGATCAGCTCCCGGCAGTCCTCCGAGAACTCCCGGCTGCTGACGACCGTGCAGCCGGCCACCACGAACAGGGGCTGGGCGTTCTGCGATCCGTGCGGCTCGAGCATCTCGAGCCCCGCCAGGACGTCCGGAGTCAGGTCGGCGAGCGTGAGGATCGCTTCGGCCGTGGCCTGACGGACGAACGCTGAGTCGTCGAGCTCCGCGAAAATGTCGGTCAGCCGCGAGCGTAACGCCGGCAGATCCGCTTGTCGCACCGCGAATCCGCAGGCGAGCTCATGTCCGCCGAAATGAACGAAGAGGTCGCTCGCGCGGCTCAGGCATTCGTGAAGGTTCACCGTCGGGATGCTCCGCGCAGAGCCGACACAGACGTCGCCGTCGACCGCGATGGCGAGGCACGGGCGATAGTGCTGCTGGGCGAGGCGCCCCGCCGTCAGCCCGACCACGCCGCGGTGCCAACCCTCGCCTGCCACGATCAGCACCCGTTCGCCGCCGCGTACCTGCTGGTCTGCCTCCGCACGCACCTGCTTTTCGACCTGCTGCCGTTCCGCGTTGAGCCGGTCGAGCTCCGTACAGAGCTGCCACGCGGTGTCGTCATCGGCCGCTTCGAAAAGCTCGATCGCGGTGGTGGCGAGAGCCAGCCGTCCGGCGGCGTTGATCCGCGGCCCGATCTTGAACCCGATGTCGGACGCGCGAACCGGACGCCCCTCGAGACCGAGACGTTTCAGCAACGCCCGGAGCCCGCGGTTGCGAACGTCAGACAGACCGGCGAGACCGAGCTGCACGATGGAGCGGTTCTCCCCGACGAGCGGCGCAACGTCGGCCACCGTCCCGATCGCGGCGAGCTTGAGCAGCGAGTCGACCGCGATCTTCCTCCCGCTTCGGCGGATCAGCTCGCAGCAGAGCTTGAAGGCAACGCCGACTCCCGCGAGATCCTTGAACGGATAGCCGCACCCGGGCTGCTTCGGGTTGAGGACCGCCGCCGCAGAGGGAAGGACACCGGGCGGGAGGTGATGGTCGGTGATGATCACATCGAGGCCGCGCTCGACGGCGTACTGGACAGGCTTCACGCTGGTGATGCCGCAGTCCACGGTGATGACGAGGCGCACGTCGCGCTCTTCGAGCACCCGGTCGAGCACCTGCTGCTTCAGACCGTAGCCGTCGATGAGCCGGTCCGGTACGACGTACCCGACGTTCCCGCCGAGGAGGCGGATCACGGTCTGGAGCATGACGATCGAGGTCACGCCGTCGACGTCGTAGTCGCCGTAGATCAGGATGCCTTCACCGTCCGCGATCGCCCGCGCGATCCGGTCACACGCGTAGTCGATGCCGTGGATCGACGACGGATCATGGAGATCCGCCAGCTCGGGCGAGACGAACCGTCGATAGGACCGCTCGTCTGTCACCCCTCGCCGGATGAGGAGCGATCGGATGATCGGACTGACCGCGGGGATCGCGTAGGGACCGTCGGCGACCGGTTCTGCGATGGCCCAGGAGTGAAAGATCGACATCGAAGGAAAGAGAGTAAAGGGAAAGTGAGGGGTGAAAGAAACCCCACGGTCCTCTTACTCTCGACGTTTTCCCTTTGGGCCCTGCAGGCCTGTACGGCTACTGCTGTTCGACGAAGCCCATCCGCCGGAACTTCTTGTAGCGCTCTTCAGGGAGTAGAGCCGGCTTGATCTTCTCGAGTTCGCCCAGCGCCTTCTCGAGGTACGGCTCGAGGAATGCGGCCGCAGCGTTCGCGTCGCTGTGCGCGCCGCCGACCGGCTCCGGGACGATCTCGTCGATGACACCGAGGCGCTTGAGATCCTGGGCCGTGATCCGCATCGCGGCGGCCGCGTCGGGAGCCGCTGACGAGTTCTTCCAGAGGATCGCAGCACATCCTTCGGGCGAGATCACCGAGTAGACCGCGTGCTCGAGCATGAGGATGCGATCACCGACACCGAGCGCGAGCGCTCCGCCGCTGCCGCCTTCGCCGATCACGGTGACGATCACCGGCACGTGCAGCGAAGCCATCTCGCGGAGATTCACCGCGATCGCCTCCGCCTGCCCCCGCTCCTCCGCACCGACGCCGGGATAAGCCCCCTGCGTGTCGACGAAGCTGAAGATCGGGAGCTTGAACTTCTCCGCCATCTTCATGACACGGAGTGTCTTGCGGAAACCCTCGGGACGCGGCTGCCCGAAGTTTCGGGTGATCTTCTCGCGCGTGTTCCGCCCCTTCTGATGCCCGACGATGCAGCACGGCGTCCCCTTGAAGCGCGCGAAACCGGTCACTACCGCGGCGTCGTCGGCGAACTTCCGGTCGCCGTGGATCTCCATCCACTCGTCGAACAGGAGGCTGATGAAGTCGAGGGTGTACGGTCGCTGCGGATGCCGCGCGACGAGAGTTTTCTGCCAGGGAGTGAGGTTCGAGTAAACTTCGCGAGAGACTTTGTTAAGCTTCTCCTCGAGGTCGGCGATCGCCGTCTGCCTGACGGGATCGACATCCAGCGCTGAAAGCTCTTCGATCTCCCGCCTGATCCGGAGAATCGGTTCCTCGAACTGGGTCGGGTCGGCGGTCATGGCGGCTGACCCTAACAAAGAACCTTGGTACCCGCAACCCGAAATGACAACGACTCCTGACGAAGCCAAGCCCTCTTCCATGCTCGAGATCTGGTCGAAGAACGAGCGGATGCGCCACGTTCCGACCATCGAGTGGATGATGCAGAAACTCGACGGCGACGTGCGCCGCCGCGTCCAGCACATTCTCGCCAGCTTCGACTCCCTCCCCGGCGACCACGAGAGGCGTGGCGGGATCGAGGCCGCACTCCTGGCG
>JBAQWH010000300.1:0-2864 GCA_049298815.1 Thermoanaerobaculia bacterium
AGTACGTGTCGGACCCGGCCAAGCCGGTGCCGTTCAGGGCGCGGCCGATCGACAACGCCAGCTGGTCGCGCTGGCTGGTCGACGATCAGCGCGAGGCCGCCGGACGCACCGACGTGGTGACCTTCACGACCGAGGTGCTCACCTCGCCGGTGAAGATCGCGGGGCGGCCGATGGTGAACCTCTACGCCTCCACCAGCGGGAGCGATTCCGACTGGGTGGTGAAGGTGATCGACGTCTATCCCGACCAGGTCGCGCACGAGCCGAACATGGCCGGGTACCAGCTCATGATCTCGGCCGACATCTTCCGCGGCCGCTACCGCGAGAGCTTCGAGACCGCGAAGGCGCTGACTCCGGACGAGCCGCTCCTCTACCGTTTCACGCTCCCGACGGCGAACCACGTCTTCCTGCCCGGGCACCGGATCATGGTGCAGGTGCACTCGACCTGGTTCCCGCTCTACGACCGGAACCCGCAGACCTTCGTGGAGAACATCTTCTTCGCGAAGCCGGCGGATTACCGGAAGGCAACGCAGCGGATCTACAGCGATCCTGCGCATGCGAGTTACGTCGAGCTGCCGGTCGTGAGCGCACGATAAACGCGCGGCGCGGTGAAGGGTCACAATTGCCGGCAGGCCGAAGTCGACTGCATGCGCGAGTCAGCCGCGGATGCGGGACTCACGTCGGGCGTCACGAAGGTACAGCGGAAGCGAGATGGCGCACAGCAGCAGCACGAGCAGGGCACCCGATTGATCGTCACGAGAACGGCACCGACGACGTATGCGCTCAACCGGTCGACCGAAAGCAGGCATTGCGAAAGGGCGAATACGCTCGCAGCCAGCAATAGATAGATGGCGAATCGATGAGCGATGGTTTTCGAGCTAACGAGCATTGACCTTCGGAAAGCTCTTGGGGGTCAGAGCTTCGTTCGTTGCGTTACTCGGAAGGGCAAAACCCGAACTCCCGCCCGAAGAGGCGACAGAGTCTCGGTTTCTCGTTTCGCGGGTTCTTGATGCGGGGTACCGCAGGTCTGCTCCGAACGGCAGCACGTTTCGGGTTGTCGTCGGCCGTGCGGAGCAGACCTGCGGCGCGCGCTCGTCAGGGAGGAGCGTGGTGTCAGTTCCCGCAGGTCGGTTTCATCAGGCTCGAAGCAGTGTCAGGGAACTGTCGAGCAATTCCAGCAGCGCCCGATCCGCACCAAAGCGGCGGTCGCACTGGCGGATCATGGTCGAGACGTGTCCCTCGCTGCGCAATCGCAGGCCGGCCGCGATCCTTCGGAGCGTGAGCCACCCGTCATGCCATCCGATCCAGGCGGCGAGACGGCGCAACCACCCGCCGCGCGTAGCCCGAAGGTCCGAAGCAGTCACGCCGGAAGCGCGAGCGACAGAATCGAGGACGGCGTGCATCGCGGGACGACCGACCGCGCGTTGCCCCGTCGGATGATCGGTCGAGCGCGGCTTCGACCCGACCAGTCCGCGCATCCTCTTCCGCCACGACTCGGTGCCCAGATAGAAGCCGGCGATGGCCTTGTCCCACAGGCGGTCCGTTGAGCCGATCTTTGCCAGGACGAACTCGCGGTACGACGTGCGAGCGACCGAGGGATCCGGGGCAAAGGGACCGAGCGCGGCCTCGAGGTCGAGCCATTCCGGCGCGCGCTCGAGGCCGGCCGTCGCCCGGTAACTGGACCAGCGGTAGTCCTCGGGACGCGCGACCATGCCGGCCCGCACGGGGTTGAGCACGACGTAGCGAAGGACCAGGGTGAAGTACGCCTCCTTCTCAATGAGGAAGGACTTGAAACGGCCCCCGAAGAGATGCCCCCATCGCTTGTGGCGTTTGTTGAACCAGCCCGCGTATGTGCCGTTGAGCCAATGCATTCCTCGGGAGAGGTTCGGCTGAGGGGTCTGGATGACGAGGTGGAAGTGATTGGTCATCAGGACCCAGGCGGTGATGCTCCAGCCGAAGCGCCTGGCCACCTGGCCGAGGAAATCGAGGAAGGCGAGACGATCGCGGTCAGAGCGGAAGATGGGCCGGCGCTCATTGCCGCGAGACGTGACGTGATACAGCGCGCCGGGAAATTCGATGCGGAGTGGTCGTGCCATAGTCTGCCGAGGTTCCCTCGGATCGAGCCCAGCGCCGAGGAATCCACCGCAGGAAGAGGAAATGGCCGCCGAGGTTCCTCGGAACGGAAGATCCGGCTACTGTCGGTGGACTCGTAGCTGGAGAGCCGAAGAACGAAGGTGTGGCCCCGGGGTCATCCTCGCACCAGGAAGCGTCGCAAGCGCTACGGCACGAAGGAGCGGCGTGGACGGGTGGCGGCAAAACGCCACGTCTCGGAGCGTCCGGCCGCGGCCGAGGACCGGAGCGAGTTCGGTCACTGGGAGCTCGACACCATGCACGGCTCCGGTCGCGATTCAGTGGTGACGCTCGTGGAACGCGCGACGGGGATCACGCTCATAGGAAAGATCCCCAACCTCACCGCCGATGTGCTGAACCGAAGGCTCATCAAGATGGTGAAAAGCTTTGAAGAGAAGTACGGTCGCTCGTTCATCACCCTCACAGCAGATAACGGGACCGAGTTCCACAGCTACCACCAGATCGAGCTCGCGGCGAAGCTCGAGGTCTACTTCGCTACGCCGTACCACTCGTGGGAACGTGGCACCAACGAAAACACGAACGGCCTGATTCGCCAGTATCTGCCGAAGCGGATGTCGATGGCTGACGTGACGCAGGCAGACTGCGACGTCATCGCCGATCGCCTCAATCGTCGGCCGCGAAAGCGGTACGGCTACGCGACGCCGATGGAACGTCTCGATGAGCTGAGGCGGGTGGAGCGAGGCCTCTCTCCCTCATTGAACGTACAGCACGTACAA
>JBAQWH010000301.1:0-4356 GCA_049298815.1 Thermoanaerobaculia bacterium
GCGCCTCGGTGCCGACGCCACCCAGCCGCATCGGATCCGGTACCGCCAGATGAGCCGCTAGCGAGCGGGACGGGGGGCTCGGTTTCTCGGTTCCTCGGTTCCTCGGGGTTCCTCGGTTCCTCGGTTCCTCGGGGTTCCTCGGGGTTCCTCGGGGTTCCTCGGGGACCGTCGACGGAGCGTTCGATCTCGTGGATCGGGCGTACGAGGGAGCATCAACTACGCGGCATGGTTGGGCTCACTTCCGCATTCGCCATTCCTCAAGCGGGAGAAGGCTATCGACCAGGATCACTCCCCGAGGAACCCGAGGAACCCCGAGGAACCCCGAGGAACCCGAGGACCCCGAGGACCCCACCCTCTCCTCCCCGTGACCGATCGGACACATCCGAAACGACTCCGTAACTGATCGAATTCGGTCGGTAACCGGATTGGTTCGGCTTTCTGTTCGGTCGATCCGGATCGGCGAAACGAGGCGCGGACGAGTCCGTTATAAGTCGCTGACAAGACGTAACTAAGCGGCTTTCACCCCATGCCGTGGAGCTTGCACTGACCTCTCGACCGGTCTCCCTTTCCAAGCGGTCGTTTGCCCTGGTCGCAGTGCAACCTCAAAACTGGAGGAACTATGAAGTTTTCGCGTATCGCCGCGTTGATCGCGCTGATGCTGCTCGTGGCCACGATGGCCATGGCGCAGACGACAGCGACGCTCTCCGGCACCGTCACGTCCGAGGGCACAGCCCTTCCGGGCGTCCTGGTGACCGCCACGTCTCCCATGATGCAGGGACCGCGCACGGCCGTCTCTGACATGAATGGGAAGTACAACTTCCCGGCTCTCCCACCCGGCGCCTTCAAGGTTCAGTTCGAGCTCGAAGGGATGCAGCCGGTCACGAAGAGCGTCAACGTCGCGCTCAACACGAACGCGCGCGCTGATGCCGACCTGGCGTTGACGACCGTGTCGGAAGCGATCACCGTCACCGCCGCCGCTCCCGCCGTCCTCGAGACGCCACAGGTGGCGTCGAACTTCAGCGACTCGGTCGTCGAGGCGCTCCCGATGGCGAAGAACGTGATCAACGTCGCGTCGCTCGCGCCCGGCGTGAACACCAACACCGCGTCGGCCGGCCAGCTCCAGATCTCCGGCAGCCCGGGCTACGACAACCTCGTCATGATCAATGGCGTATCGATCACCGAGAACGTCCGCAGCCAGGCGATGGACCTCTTCATCGAGGACGCGATCCAGGAGACCACGGTCCTGACCGGCGCGGTCTCGGCCGAGTGGGGCGGGTTCACCGGCGGCGTGGTCAACTCGATCACGAAGTCGGGTGGCAACCAGTTCACCGGCAGCCTCCGCAACCGCCTGACGAATCCCAGCTGGGCCAATGAGCGTCCCGGCGAGACCATCACGATCGACAAGGTCAACAACGTCTACCAGGGGACCCTGGGCGGCTACATCATGCAGGACCGACTCTGGTTCTTCCTCGCCGGCCACGACGCCGAGACGAGCACCGCGAACCAGCTCCTCCGCACGAACATCCCCTACGCCACCACCAACACCGATACCCGCTACGAGTACAAGCTGACCGGCCAGCTCGGCCAGAACCACTCGCTGGTCGCCTCATACTTCGACCGCGACCGCGAGACCTCGAACGCGTCGTTCAGCAACATCTACGACACGCGCAGCCTCTACAACCGCATGGACCCGGAGACGCTCACGTCGGCGCACTACAACGGCGTCATCACGAGCAACTTCCTCCTCGAGGGTCACTACTCGAAGCGAACCTGGGACGTCTCGGTCGGCGGCGGCTCGATGTACACCGACCTGATCCAGGGCACGCTGATGCTCAACCGCGGTGAGTCGAACTACCGGTTCAACTCGCCGACCTTCTGCGGCGTCTGCGACAAGGAGACGCGCAACAACGACGGCATCACGCTCAAGGGCACCTATTTCCTCGGGACCGAGAACTTCGGCAGCCACAACCTCATCGGCGGCTACCAGACCTTCTCCGAGATGCGCCACGCGAACAACTACCAGTCGGGCAGCAACTTCCGCGTGTACGTGACCAACGTCATCCGCGCCAGCGGCACGACGCCGCTCCTCTCGCAGGACGGCCAGCTCTACCCGGTCATCAGCAAGAGCAACTCGTTCATCCGCTGGACGCCCATCTTCAGCGTCTCGAACGCCGAGAACGACATGGGCACCGACTCGATCTTCATCAACGACCGCTGGGACCTCAACGGCAACTGGTCGTTCAACGTCGGCCTCCGTTACGACAAGAACGACGCGGTCGACGGTGACGGCAACGTCGCGTCCGACGACGCGGCCATCTCGCCGCGCTTCACGGCGATGTTCGACCCGAAGGGCGACGGACGTCACCGCATCAGCGCCTCCTACAACCGCTACGTCTCGCGCGTCCTCGAGGGCCCCGGCACCGCCATGGAATCGTCGGGATCTCCGGCGACCATCGACTTCTACTACCAGGGCCCGGACATCAACCCGACCGGCACACCGCAGGGCAGCCTCCTCACCGCTCAGCAGGCGCTGGCGCAGGTCTTCTCGTGGTTCAACGCGCAGTGCCTGAACGGCGACACCACGAAGTGCGGCACGAGCAACACCGGCCTCCTCCGCGGCAACCCGTCCATCCCCGGCGTCTCGACGATCTTCGAGAAGACGCTCGCTTCGCCGTCGGTCGACGAGCTCCAGCTCGGCTACGGCCTCCAGATCCGGCCGAACGCCTACGTCAAGGCTGACGTCATCTATCGCAACTGGACCGACTTCTTCGCGTACCGCATCGACCAGTCGACGCCTCGCGCGACCGATTCGAACGGTCTCACCACCGACGTCGCGATCGCCGAGAACATCGAGGATGGCGTGGCGCGCGAGTACAGGGCGCTGCAGTTCCAGGGCAGCTGGACCCCGACGGTCATGCAGAGCCGGATGAACCTCGGGCTCAACTACACGCTCGCCTTCCTCGAAGGCAACGACGAGCAGGAGAGCTCGGTCAGCGGCACGGTCGGCAACTCGCCGGGCGCGATCTACTACCCCGAGCTCCTCAACTACGAGAACTACCAGCCGGAAGGCTACCTGACCTACGACCAGCGCCATCGCCTGAAGGCGTGGGTCGGCTACGACCTGCCGCTGCCGGAAGTTCTCGGCCGCTTCAACGTCTCGCTGCTCCAGAACTTCGACTCCGGCACCGCGTACTCGGCCGTCGGCGTGATCAACCTCGAGGACTACACCGGAGCCGTCGATACGTCGAAGACCAACTACTCCGGCGCACCGGTCGAAGGGCAGTATTACTTCTCCGATCGCGGCGAATTCCGCCTCCCGGACGTCAGCCGCACCGACATCGGCCTGAACTGGAACCGCAAGATCTTCAGGTCGTTCGAGGTCTTCGGCGAGGCCGAGATGCTCAACATCTTCGGCAACGAGGCGGCAACTGCCGTCAACGCGACCGTCTACACCTATGCCTCGGGCGCGTCGAACTGCCCGGGCTGCAAGGCTTTCAACCCCTTCACCGAGAACCCGGTCGAGGGCACTCACTGGAAGAAGGGCCCGAACTTCGGGAAGCCGACCGCTGCGAGCAGCTACCAGCTGGCCCGCACCTACCGGTTCTCGCTCGGATTCCGCTTCTAATTCTCATCCACGCATCGCAAGGAAAGCCGCGGCCTCCGGGCCGCGGCTTTTTTCGTTTCGCCGCACGCGGGCTCAGGAGGACATGCGGGGGGGCGTTCGCGGGGCGGGCGGGGTTCGCAGCTGTCATCCTGAGCCGGCGTAGCCCCGGAGGGGCTGAGCGCGGCGAAGGACCCCCCGCCAATCCGACATGGCGGGGTGGACGGGAGAGCGGTGCATGGTGCCGCCCCGACGCACTCAGAACCCCGGGGGGTCCTTCACCGTCCTCAGCCCCTCCGGGGCATCGGCGGTTCAGGATGACAAGACTTCCCTACTCGCGCAGCGTCGCGCGGGTCTTCGCGGCGAGCGCTCTTGCGCGATCGGTCGGATTCGCGTCGGTGAGTCGCTGCAGCGCGCGCTCCGAGGCGGCGCGATCACCGGTGACGAAGTGGAGGATCGCGAGCCCGGCGTAGGCATCGAGGTCGTTCGGGAACGCCGCGATCTCGCGCTCGTAGGCGGCGATCGCTTCGTTCGATCGTTCCATCCGCGCAAGTGCGTCGCCCCGCACAAAGTCGAGACGGAACACCGGACCGCGTCCGTCCTTCCGTGCGAGCTGCTCCGCACCTTCCAGTAGTCGCAACGCGGCGGCCAGATCCCCGCTGCGCTTCGCGATCTCCGCCTGCAGCACGAACGCCTCCGGCGAAGCCTGCAGCTTCGCGGCTTCGGCCGCAGCGTCCACGACCCGTCCTCTGGCG
>JBAQWH010000302.1:0-2611 GCA_049298815.1 Thermoanaerobaculia bacterium
GTCCAGCACTTGCCTTCACCGTGCGACCACGAACTCGGCGCGGCAGCCCTGGTCGACCCAGATCAGGCCGGACCCGTATCCCCAGTTCCGATTGAGCACGCAATCGGTCTCACCGATCTGGCGAACGAGGCCGACTCCGCGATTCGCGCCGATCTCGCACTCCGTCCGCTTGCCGTCGGACTCGCAGACGACCTTCGCGGCACCGGGCGGCACGGCCTCGGGTGCGAGCCGGAATCCGCCGAGCGCGAACTGCGCCCGGCAGCCGTCGCTCACCCAGACCTCCGACTCGGTGAAGTCCCAGCTCCTCCCCTGCGTGCAGACGCCGCCGAGCTGGCGCACGAGCGCGACGCCGTACCGCGTGTCCGCCGCGCAGCGTTCCGTCTTCCCGGGCATCGACTCGCAGCTCACTACGCGCGCAACCGGCTTCTCGTTGCGCCGCACCGCGAACTCTGCGCGGCAGCCGTTCGACACCCAGACGCCTTTCGCGTCGTAGCCCCACGTCCGTCCGTAGCGGCAGGCATCATCGCCGAGCTGACGGACCAGCTGCACGCCCCCTCCAGTGTTGGCGGGACAGTCGGAACGCTTGCGGCCGGAGGCCTCGCAGACGACGGTCGCCTCGAGTGTCTCGGACTGTCGAGGAACCGAGGAGCGGTCGAGGGCGAAGACCGCCCGGCATCCGCCGTCGACCCAGATGTCCTTGCCGCTGGTGCCGAGGCCCCAGGTCTTGCCGAGGATGCAGGCGCTCCGGCTGAGCTGCTCGACGAGCGTGGCGCCCGCGGATAGGTCGGCCGGACAGACGGTCTCGCCGCCGAGCGACTCGCAGACTACGCGGCGTGGCGGAAGCTCTTTCTGTAGCGTCGTGAACGTCGCGCGGCAGCCGCGGTCGACCCAGACGACGCCCGGTGACGCGGTTCCCCACGTGATCGCTTCGAAGCAGAGGTTCTCGCTCCTCTCGTCGACGATCGCGATCTTCCCGTGCGCGGCGACGCGGCATTCGATGCGCTCTCCCATCGAATCGCACGGGACGACCGGCGGCTCTGCGACGGCCGAGACAGCAACGGTGAGGAACATCGTCAACAGGACAAGCGCACGCATGCGATCCCTCCGCGGTCGAATGACCGCCACGATGGTACTTCGCACGGTCGCCGGCTCAGAGCAGTTTGCGCAGCGCGTCCGCGAGGCGCTGGTAGTCGGCGGGCTCGTTGTGGAGGTGCGCGGAGATCCGGAGCAGCCGTTTCGGAGGCGCGGGCCAGGGGATGACCGGGACCTCGATCCGCTCGTCGAACAGCAGGCAGTCCTGCAAGGCGTCGCCGTAGAGCATCGCCGCCTCCGACTCCTGGCCATCGGGAAGAGGGACGGCGGCCATCGCGCCGAGCATGTCGTCGGGTGCGGGTTGCTCGATGCCGAGCGTCGAGCAGAGGAGGTCGCGTGCCTCGAGCGCGAGGCTCCGGTTGCGCGCCATCACCTCCGGCCAGCCGCCCGGGACCAGAGAGCCGACGAAGCGGATCGCTTCCGGCGCAGCGAGATACGCGCTCGGATCGAGCGTCCCGGTCCAGTCGAACTCGATGTGGAAGCGGCTCCGGTCGACCCGCTCCGAGCTCGCACCGTGGCTGATCGAGATCGGGCGCACGGTGGCGCGCCGGTTCCGCCTCACGTAGAGGAACGCCGCCCCCTTCGGTGCGCACGGCCACTTGTGGAGGTTGCCGGTGTAGTACGCCGCGCCCAGCGATTCGAGCTGCAGGGGCAGATAGCCGGGGGCGTGGGCCCCGTCGACGAGGGTGTCGATGCCGCGCGCGTTCAGCTCGGCGATGAGGCGCTCGATCGGCATGACGAGAGCGGTCTGACTCGTCACGTGGTCGACGAGGAGGAGGCGCGTGCGGTCAGTCACTTTCGCGAGGACGCTTTGGACGACTTCGTCCGCCGAGTCGAGAGGGAAGGGCACGTCGGCGACGACGACCTTCGCGCCGGACTGCGCTGCGACGAAGTCGAGCGCATTCCGCGACGCCTGGTACTCGTGCGTCGTCACGAGCAACTCGTCGTGCTCGTCGAGGTCGAGCGAGCGGAGCACCGCATTGACGCCGGCCGTCGCGTTCGGAACGAAGGCGAAGCCGGCCGGATCCGCTCCGACGAACGAAGCGACCGCCTCCCGCGCCGCATCGAGCAGCGGCTCGAGATCGCGCGCGAAAAACCGCACCGGCTCGTGCTCCATCTGCGCGCGGATCGCGCTCTGAACTTCGAGCACTGCCTTCGGGGTCGCGCCGAACGACCCGTGGTTCAGGAAGGTGATCGACGGATCGAGCGTCCAGTGGTGGCGGTACGTCATTTCGAATCCTCGCAGTGGCTCATTGCTCCCCCAGCGTCTCGACGATCCGTCGCATCCCTTCGGCAAATGTGGCAGGGTCGGTCAGGAGCGAGACGACGAGGAAGCCGTCGCGGTCGAAGTCGAAAAAATAGCCTGGATGGACGAGGACGCCGCGCCCGAGGAGCTCGAGCGCGAGGTCTTCGTCCGCCGCGAGCCTCGGCACGCGGAGCACCGCGCTCCAGCCTCCCTCGACCGGCAGCAACGCCGAGCCGTGCGCGGAGCGGATCGCGTCCTCGAGCACGTGGAGGT
>JBAQWH010000303.1:0-6008 GCA_049298815.1 Thermoanaerobaculia bacterium
TCTCCGGAGAGGACCCCCTCGAGTGGCGCGCGGCCGGCCGGCGGGTCGAGCCGCAGCATCTGCAGGGCCGCACGGTTCATCGAGAGCAGTTCGTGCTCGTCGGAGAACGCGATGATCCCGGTCGCGACGCTCTCGAGGACCGTCATCATGAACGCCCGCTCGTCGTCGAGACGGCGGTTCGTGTCGGTCAGTTGCTCGCGCTGCGAGGCGAGCTGCACCGACATGTCGTTGAACGACTCGATGAGCGTCCCGACCTCGTCGGTCGCCGTCACCTCCACCCGGTGTCCATAGCCTCCCTCGGCGAGCTTCGAGGTCGCCTCAGCCAGCGCCTTGATCGGGACGGTGATCCGGCGCGAGGCGTAGATCGACGTCCACAGCGTGCCGAAGAGGATCGCGAGCGTGACCGCGAGGAAGAACGACGTCTGCGACGCCTTGAGGGTCTGCCGCTGCGAATAGAGCTGCTGGAAATTCGCGTAGGCGATGATCGACTCGTCGATCATCCGGCTCGCTTTCGTCGGGATGAACACTCCCGCGAGGGCGACCTCCGGCCCACGCTGCGAGCGGACCGCGCGGCGGATCCACTTCCCGCTCGCGACCACGTCGATCTTGATCGCGCTCCCCTTGCTCGCGACGTCCTCGAAGAACCGTGGGGACGGCTCCCCGATCTCGTGGATCGGCGCCCGCGGATTCGCCTGCGCTTTGAGCAGGATCCCTTCGCGATAGACCGCCGCCAGATCGACCGCGTGGTACTGCCGCACGTGCGAGAGGATCGCGTCGACCCGGAGCGCATCCCGCGCCCCCGGATTCGCGGCGATCTCCCTTGCGGCACCGTTGGCCCGCTCCGCCGCCTCGTCCTGCGCCATCTGTGCGATCGCCTCGGCGTTGCGCAGAATCGTCCGCACCGGCGCCGCGAACCAGAGGTCGATCGACGAGCGGAGCAGGTCGGTCGCCACCACGAAGAGGATCACCACCGGCAGAAGCGACGTGGCGACGTACGTCAGCACCAGCTTGGTCCGGAAGCGCGAACCGATCAGCCCGCGCTGCCGCTCGAGCACGAGCTTCACGATCCCCCGCAGAAGGACGAACGCGATGCCGAGGATCAGGATGAGGTTGATGTTCCAGAGGACGAAGATGAGCACCCGGCTGCTCAACGCCTCGGGGGTCAGCTCCTTCGCCTGTTGCGTGACGTAGTAGACGAGGCTCGTCAGCGCCAGGATCAGCAGCGGGATGCTGATGATGAACCGCGGATCCTTGCGGTAGCGCCGGAACGCGTCGCCGAGCCTCATGGCTGCAGCGTCTTGACCCGCGTCTCCTTCCAGCGGGTCGAGACCTCCCACGGGATCACGTACATGAGCCAGCCGCGCATCAGGTCCGCCTTGACCCGGACTTTGAGCTTGTACGGCTTGCGCGACCCGATCTCGAAGAGCCCGGGCTCGTCGATCCGCGTCATCCGCTGCTGGAGCGACGCCGCGTCCGTGAACGTCTCCGATCGGACGAGCTTGCGGTCCCGCCGGTAGTTCACGAGGTACTCGCGCGTCACCGAGTTGAACGTGCAGACGACCTCGAGGCGGGAACGGCCGGCGGTCTTGTCGAACCAGTTCGGCCGGTCGCGGAAGATCTCGACGTAGTAGGTGATCGTCGTCGGAAGCCCGCTCTGCAGCGCCTCGACGATCTCACCGTTCTGGAACATGCCGTCCAGAGCGAACCGGACCGTGACTTTACCCCGGTCCGCGACGGCCGACAGCGTCTGGATCTTCGGCTGCGGAGGCTCGGCCTGAAGCGGGACGGCGACGGCAGCGAGGAGGAGCGCAAACAGGACGCGTCGCACGGTGTGGCTTTTTTACCACAGGTCCGTCTGGAGCGCCATGGGCAGGAATGGGGGAGTGGCCAGTGGTCAGTGGCCAGTGGTCAGTGGCCAGTGGTCAGTGGTCAGTGGTCAGTGGTCAGTTCTTTTCTGACCACTGACGACTTCAGGCGAACTGCTCGACCGATTCGCGCTCGTGCTGCGGGATTGCGTCTTCGGCGCGGGCCGCGGCTTCGAGGATCTTCGCGACGAACTGCGAGTGCATCGCATGTCCGGCGCGGACGGCGGTGATCTCGCCGACGATCGGCCGTCCGAGGAGCGCGAGGTCACCGACCAGGTCGAGGATCTTGTGGCGGACGAACTCGTCCTTGAAGCGGAGCGGGCCGTTGACCACGCCGCGGTCGTCGAGCACGAGGGCGTTCTCGACCGAGCCGCCGCGCGCAAGTCCGGCTGCACGAAGCTTCTCGACGTCGCGCATGAATCCGAAGGTCCGGGCAGGGGCGATCCGCCGGAGGAAGCTGTCGTGGCCGAAGTCGAAATGGAACGATTCCCGGCCAATCACCGGGTGATCGAAGTCGATCTTGTACTTGATGACGAGCCTGTTCGAGGGGACCATCCGGATGCTCTTGACGCCGTCGACGATCTCGATCGGTTCGCTGATCCGGAGCGCTGTGACTTCGGCGTCGAGCTCTCGCACGCCGGCCGCATCGATCAGGTGGACGAACGGAAGCGCGCTGCCGTCGATGATCGGAACTTCAGGTCCGTCGATGTGAATGTCGACGTCCGTGATGCCGCAGGCCATGAGGGCCGAGAGGAGATGCTCGACCGTGCCGACCTGGACGTCGTCCTTGCCGACGGTCGTGGCGTAATCGAGAGCCGTCGTCGAAGCCTGCAGCGCCGGGATCCGCAGTCCGTCGAGGTCGGAGCGGACGAAGGTGATCCCGCTTCCGGCGCGGGCAGGATGCAGCGCGACGCGGGTGTAGATGCCCGAGTGCAGCCCGATGCCGGTGATGCTGACTTTGGTGTTGATGGTCTTCCGCTGGACGATCATTGCTCTCTGCTTGAGCGAGGGAAGTGCCACGCTCCCGCGAGCGGCCAATCGTCCGCTAACGCGTGTGTCTGCATCAACATAGCAATCCTGTAACAGGCCCGAAACAGCGCGAATGTGTCGCTCTGAAACATCAGCACTGTGGCTATCCAACCACACCGTCTTCCGTCGCTGCCTGTCGCTTCGGGACTTCAGTCCCAAAGCCATGGTGCCGGCTGCAGGGTGGCGGACTGAAATTTGCCCTCCGGGAACCCGTTAGAATGCCCGCCCCGATGGCGACCAAACCGAACACCGGCGAGAAGCTGATCGCCTCGAACAAGAAGGCGTACCACGACTACTTCGTCCTGCAGAAGATCGAGGCCGGCCTCGTTCTGCAGGGCACCGAGGTCAAGAGCCTGCGCGACGGGCGCGCCAACCTCAAGGACTCATACGTCATCTTCAAGGCGAGCGAAGCGTTCCTCTTCGGCGCGCACATCTCCCCCTACTCCCACGGGAACCGGGAGAACCACGAGCCCGAGCGGACGCGCAAGCTCCTCCTCCACGGCCGCGAAATCGAGAAGCTCCGCTCCCAGACCGTCGAGAAAGGGCTCTCGATCGTTCCGCTGCGCCTCTACTTCAAAGGCGGCAAAGTCAAGGTCGAGATCGCGCTCGTCAAGGGGAAAAAGCAGTACGACAAGCGCGACACCGAGCGCGCTCGCGAGGCCGACCGCGAAGCCGCAGTGGCGATGAAGTCGCGGCGGTGAGTGGTCAGTGGCAAGTGGTCAGTGGCAAGTGGTCAGTGGCAAGTGGTCAGTGGCAAGTGGTCAGTGGTCAGTGGGGTCGTTCGCGCGTCGGCGTTCAGCGTCGCAAGAATAACTGATGACAAACACTCGTAATAAATGATCACTAACCCGCAGAGTGGAACCGTGTGGAAGACCCGTACTCCCTACCGGCCACTGGCCACTGACCACTGACCACTCTCCACTGACCACTCTCCACTGGTCACTGAACCGCCGCTCACGGTTCCGGGTGATTCGCTGTGCTAGAGTCCCCGCCGCATGGCCTGGTTCCGCAAAGAAAAGAAGCCGAAAGAGGCGGTCGAAAAGCAGCTCGCGATCCCGGAGGGACTCTGGGTCAAGTGTGAGGGCTGCAAGGAGATCGTCTACCGGAAGGAAGTCGAGCAGAACCTCAACACCTGTCCCAAGTGCGACTACCACATGCGTCTCACCGCCCGCGAGCGGTTCGAGATCCTGTTCGACGAGGGCAAGTACAAGGAATTCGCGACCGACATCCGCTCCGGTGATCCGCTCGGCTTCCGCGACACGAAGCGCTACGCCGATCGCCTCAAGGTCTACGAGCAGCGGGTCGGGCGCGGCGACGCGGTTCTCTGCGCCGAGGGAAAGCTCGACGGCGTCCCGGTCGTCATCTGCGCCATGGAGTACGCCTTCATGGGTGGCTCGATGGGCTCGGTGGTCGGCGAGAAGATCACCTCCGCGATCGAGCGCGCCCTCGACCACAAGGAGCCGGTCATCATCGTCTCCTGCTCAGGCGGCGCGCGCATGCAGGAGGGAATCCTCTCCCTCATGCAGATGGCCAAGATCTCGGCTGCCCTCGCGCGCCTCTCCGCCACCAGCCTCCCCTACATCTCGGTCCTCTCCGACCCGACGACCGGCGGGGTGACCGCCTCGTTCGCGATGCTCGGCGACCTCAACATCGCCGAGCCGAAGGCGCTCATCGGCTTCGCCGGCCCGCGCGTCATCGAACAGACGATCCGCCAGACGCTTCCCGACGGGTTCCAGCGCTCCGAGTTCCTCCTCGACCACGGCATGGTCGACCTCATCACCCCACGCAACGAGATGAAGCCGGTGATCGGACGATTCCTCAAGATGGCGATGGCAGGCCGCTAGCCGAACCGCGACGCGGTCCGGGTCGTCGCCTGCAGCCATGCCGGCTGCGATATACGATTATCGTCATTCTTTATCATTACTAATTCGCGAAACTCCGCCTCGCCCTCGTGACGACTGACGTGCTCGACTGGCTCGAATCCCTCCAGGGGAGCGGCATCCGCCCCGGCCTCGGCCGGATCCGGGCGGTCCTCCGGCGTCTCGGCAAGCCGCACCTCGCCTATCCCTCCGTCATCGTCGCCGGGACCAATGGCAAGGGCTCGACCTCCGCGACGCTCGCCTCGATCCTCGACGCGGCCGGCTACCGCGCGGGTCTCTACACGTCCCCGCACCTCGTCGACCTCCGCGAGCGGTGGATGATCGGCGGCGAGACGATCTCCGGCGAGCTGCTCGAGGAGTCGATCGCGGCACTCCGCACCGCTTCCGCAGCGGTCGACATCGTCCCGACGTACTTCGAAGCGCTGACGATCGTCGCCTTCATCGCGTTCCAGCGGGCGGGCTGCGAGATCGCCGTCCTCGAGGTCGGGATGGGAGGGCGGCTCGACGCGACGAACGTCGTCCGTCCGGTCGCCGCGCTGATCACACCGATCGGCTTCGACCACATGGAGTACCTCGGCACGACGATCCGGAAGATCGCGGCCGAGAAGGCGGGCGTCATTCACCGCGGCGCGATCGTCCTGACGTCCAACCGCGACGAGACGGTGCTCGACGTGATCCGACGTCGCGCGGCCCGGTTCAGCAATCCGTTCCATGTCGTCCACGGCAACCCGTCGACCGAAGCGCCGCTCGCGGGAGCGTTTCAGAAGGACAACGTCGCGCTTGCAGCGAAGGCCGCGGCCGAGCTCGCACCTCGCTTTCCCCGGATCACGCCGGAAGCGATCGCGCACGGCATCGCGTCGACGCGCTGGCGGGGACGGCTCGAGCGGATCGAGCTCGCCGGAAAGACCATCTGGATCGACGGCTGCCACAACGCGCACGCGGTCGCCGCAGTCGTTCCCTTCATCGACGAGGAAGTTCCCGAGCCGCGCCTCCTCCTCTTCGGGATGATGCGCGACAAGGACGTCGACGACGTCGCCGCGCTGCTGCTGCCGCGCTTCCGCCGCGTGATCGCGACCGAGCCCTACCCTCCCCGCTCGATCTCCGCGGCGGAGATCGTGGAGAAGGCCCGTGCCCTCGGCATCGATGCGGTGGCGATCCCCGCACCGGAGGAGGCGCTCGAGCAGGTGCTCGCCGCGGAGGAGACGTCAGTCTTCGTCGGCGGCTCGCTCTACCT
>JBAQWH010000304.1:0-3670 GCA_049298815.1 Thermoanaerobaculia bacterium
GTCGTGACCGGAGGGCCGGGAGGCGTCGAGGCGACGGTCCGCATCTGGGCCCGCCGCGGCGTCATGTTCACCGTCGACCCGGACGACGCGGTGGTCTACGTGAACGAGATTCCGATCGGCTCGGCGCGGCAGTTCGACACGACCGAGGAGATCTACGATTTTGCGGAGCCGGGAAGCTATCCGGTGCGCATCGAAGCACCGGGCCGGCAGTCGCGTAGCTTCGTGGTGACGTCGAGCGATACCGCGGAAGACGACGTCGCCCACATCAAGATCACCCTGCCGAAAGCGAAGTAGGAAGTGTGACGTGTGCAAACGCAGAACGGCGGGCCCTGGGGCCCGCCGTTCTGGTGTTCGGGACGAGACCGGACGTCAGTGCGGCGCCGTTTCCTGATGCGGCTTCTTCGACTCGGCGATGATCTTCTCCTGCAGCTGGCGAGGGACTTCCTCGTAGTGCGAGTACTCCATGTGGAAGCTGCCGCGGCCCTGCGTGATCGAGCGGAGCGTGGAGCCGTAGCTGAGCATCTCGGCCATCGGCACGCGCGCATGCACCGTCTGCGAGTCGCCGTCGGCGTCGACGCCTTCGACACGTCCCCGGCGTGAGTTGAGGTCGCCCATCAGGTCGCCGACGTATTCGGCCGGCGCCGTGATGTCGACGTGCATGATCGGCTCGAGCAGAGTGGCTCTCGCCGCCTCCATCCCCTGCTGGAACGCGAGCGATCCGGCGATCTTGAACGCCATTTCAGAGGAATCGACGTCGTGGTACTGGCCGTCCTTGAGCCGGACGCGGAAGTCGACCACCGGGAAGCCTGCGAGGAAGCCTTTGACGCGCGCGTCCTGAATGCCCTTCTCGACGGCCGGGATGTACTGCCTCGGGATCGAGCCGCCGAAGATCTCGTCGATGAACTCGAAGTCGGCACCGCGTGCCAGCGGTTCCATCGTGATCTTGCAGTCAGCGAACTGGCCGTGGCCGCCCGACTGCTTCTTGTGGCGCCCGTGGGCGTCCGCGGCCTTCGTGATCGTCTCGCGGTACGGCACCTTCGGCGGATGGAGGATGACGTCGACGTTGTACTTTTTCTTGAGCTTCGCGACGACGATCTCGACGTGGAGCTGCCCCTGACCGCTGATCAGGAACTCCTTGGTCTGCTGGTCACGGGCGAAGCGGATCGTCGGATCCTCTTCGATGATGCGCGCGATCGCGGTGCCGAGCTTGTCCTCGTCCCCGCGCGCCTTCGGCTCGACCGCGAAGGCGATCGCCGCCTCCGGATAGTCGATGTGCGGGACGACGATCGCGTGATCCTTCGCCGCGATCGTGTCGCCGGTGAAGGTGTCCTTGAGCTTCGCGACGGCTCCGATGTCGCCGGCGCGCAGCTCGGGGATCGCGAGCTGCTGCTTGCCCTGCAGCACCTGGAGCTTGCCGATGCGCTCTTCGTGCTCGCGCGACGTGTTCCAGTACGGCGTGTCGGACTTCAGCGTTCCGGCATAGACCCGGAACAGGGAGATGCGTCCGGAGAACGGGTCGGAGAAGGTCTTGAAGACGAGGGCGGCGGGGAAGCCTTCGGCGCGCCGTTCGAACGAGACCGCTTCGCCCTTGGCGTTGGTCCCCTCAATCGACTTCGTCTCGTCGGCCGACGGGAGGAGCGAGACGATCGAATCGAGCAGAGCCTGGCCGCCGATGTTGTGCGAGGCGGAGGTGAAGAGAACGGGGAAGAGCTCGTTGTGGGCGACCTCGCGGCGGATGCCTTCGATCACCTCTTCGTCCGAGAGGCTCCCCTGATCGAAGAACTTCTCCATCAGGTTCTCGTCACCCTCGGCGACCTTCTCGATGAGCTTCTCGCGCCACGAGGTGGCTTCGTCCTTGAGGTCCGCCGGGATCTCGGTCGTTTCGAACTTCCCCGAGCCGTCGGCGGCATACTTCAGCGCCTTCATCGCCACGAGGTCGATGACGCCCGAGAAGTCCTTCTCTTCGCCGATCGGAATCTGAATCGGGGTGACCTGCTTTCCGAACTTCTTCTGGAGGGCGTCGAGGGTGCGGGAGAACGACGCGCGGTCGCGGTCCATCTTGTTGACGACGACGATGCGCGGGAGCTTGAACTCGTCGGCGAACTTCCAGACCTTCTCGGTGTTCACCTCGACGCCGGTGACGCCGCTGATGACGACCGCGGCTGCGTCGGCGACGCGAAGTGCCCCCTTCGCCTCCATCACGAAGATTCCGAATCCCGGAGTGTCGAGAAGGTTGATCTTCGTCTCCTTCCACTCGACGAACGCGATCGCCGCGGAGATGGAGTGCTTCCGTTCGACTTCGTCCTGGTCGAAGTCCGTCACCGTGGTGCCGTCCTCGACGCGTCCCAGTCGCGTGATCGCGCCTGCATTGAACAGAATCTGCGACACGAGCGTGGTCTTACCCGTGTCGTTATGTCCGACGACCGCGACATTGCGGATCTCGGAACCCGAATAGACCTTCATACGATTGACTCCCTGAGGGATTTCAGAAACAGGTTGGCCATCATAAGGGATGCGGAGGGGCGGGCGCGATGGAGGCGGTCCCTGAGTCCCTGGGTTCCTGAGTCCCTCGGGTTCCTCGGTTCCTCGGGGTTCCTCGGGGAGTGTGAGGCGAGTGGACGTCCTCCGTCGGTTCTACGGGGTTGAGCGTCCTCGGTCGTCATTCCTGCGATCTCGGGAACGAACACCCCGGGGAACCCGAGGAACTCAGGGACCGAGGGACTCAGGGACCGAGGGACTCAGGGACCGAGGGACTCAGGGACTCAGGGACTCACGGACTCAGGGACTCACGGACTACCCAACCTCTCCGCCGCTGTATCATTGCGTCCCTATGACACTCCTCCCGACTGCGCGCCGGGGAGCCGTCAGCGAACGTCCGAAGGGGACCTTCCGGAGTTGAAGCTCGGCCGGTACGAAGTCGTTCGCGAGCTCGGCAAAGGCGCCATGGGCATCGTGTATCTGGCGAAGGACCCGGTCATCGGCCGCCTCGTCGCGCTGAAGACCATCCGGACCATCGCTGGAGCTGACGACACCGAGACGCGCGAATTCCAGCAGCGTTTCGTCCGCGAGGCGCAGGCCGCCGGGATTCTCAACCATCCCGCCATCGTCACGGTCCACGACATCGGGCAGGACGAGGCGTCCGGCATCTCCTTCATCGCGATGGAGTACGTCGAGGGGCAGAACCTCAAGGAGATCCTCGCGCAGGGGCGCCCGGTCGCGTACGACTACATCGCCGAGATCATCGCGCTGGTCGCCGACGCGCTCGATTTCGCGCACGCGAAAGGGATCGTCCATCGCGACGTGAAGCCGGCGAACATCATCCTTCTCGAGCGCCGCGCGAAGATCACCGACTTTGGGATCGCGAAGATCGCCTCCGGATCGGCGAACCTGACCAGCACCGGGCAGTTCCTCGGAACGCCGAACTACATGGCCCCCGAGCAGATCAAAGGGGCGCCGGTCGACGGACGCACCGACATCTTCTCGCTCGGAATCTGTCTCTACGAATGCCTCACGCGGCGGAAGCCGTTCGGGGGCGACTCCCTCACTTCGATCTCCTACAAGATCGTTCACGAGGCCTTCCCGCCGCTGCGGGATGCGGATCCCCGGGTCCCGGAGGCGTTCGAAGCGATCGTCGCCCGTGCGCTCGCGAAGGAACCGGGACGGCGTTACC
>JBAQWH010000305.1:0-21193 GCA_049298815.1 Thermoanaerobaculia bacterium
CGAGAACACGGTCTACGAACTCTCCGGCCGCCCGCGCCCGTACGCAGACCTGGCCGGCGCGATCGGCGAGGTGCTGGGCCGCAGCGTGCCGCTCGAGCAGGTGGACGTTGCCACATATGAGCAACGGCTCACCGAGTATGGGCTGCCGCGATTTCTCGTGGAACTGCTTGTGGATTCTCAACGGGCGATGCGGCAGGGGGCGCTGGATGTCGAAAGCGGCGATCTCGAGCGGCTCCTCGGACGCCCGGCCACCACACTGACGGAAAGCGTTGCGCGCATTCTTGGAGCGGATCACGGCGGCTGACGCGGCGGCGTACCGGAGCCGGCCCTCATGATCGGAAGTCCATTCAGGAACAGGAGGAATCGATGAAAGCTCTCTTTTTCGTCGGGCGTCTGCTCTTCGGCGGATTCTTCGCCTTCAACGGCATCGGACATTTCCTGCAGCTCGGCTCCCTCACGGGCTACGCGAAGATGAAAGGCGTGCCTGCACCAGAGGCCGCGGTGATTCTCACGGGAGTGCTTCTGCTCCTCGGCGGGCTCAGTATCCTGACCGGCGCGTTTCCCCGCGCCGGCGTGGCTCTGATCGTGCTCTTCCTGCTCCCGACCAGTTTCATCATGCATGACTTCTGGACCGTGGCGGATCCGATGCAAAGGACGGCCGAGATGGTCGGCTTCCTCAAGAACATCGCGCTCGCCGGCGCGGCGCTCATGTTCCTGGCAATTCCAGAACCGTGGCCGGTGAGTTTTTCACGGCGCTCAGGCGCAACCGCGGCGCCGCGATAGCGCACGAAGCGCGGGGTACGTCCGTTGCACTCGCTAGGCATAGCGGTCATGAACCGGGAGGAATCACAGTGAAGAAACGCAAGCTGGGGAAGCAGGGACTTGTCGTCTCGGAGATGGGCCTGGGGTGCATGGGGATGAGCGAGTTCTACGGAGATGGCGACGATCGCGAGTCGATCGCCACCATCCATCGGGCGCTCGAGCTGGGGATCGACTTCCTCGACACGGCGGACATGTACGGTCCCTTCACGAACGAGAAGCTGGTCGGACGGGCGATCCATGACAGGCGCGAGCGGGTGGTCCTGGCCACGAAGTTCGGGAACGAGCGAGGCGAGAAGGGTGAATACCTCGGCGTCCGCGGGGACCCGGCGTACGTGCGACGCGCCTGCGATGCTTCGCTGCAACGCCTCGGCGTCGACCACATCGACCTCTACTACCAGCACCGCGTCGACACGCGAGTTCCGATCGAGGAGACCGTCGGCGCGATGGCGGAGCTCGTCGCGGCCGGGAAGGTCCGCTACCTCGGCCTCTCCGAGGCGGCGCCGGAGACGATCCGCCGCGCCCACGCCACCCATCCGATCTCCGCGCTGCAGACCGAGTACTCTCTCTGGACGCGCGACGTGGAGGAGAACGGGGTCCTCGAGACGGTGCGCGAGCTGGAGATCGGGTTCGTCTCGTACAGCCCTCTGGGCCGCGGCTTTCTGACGGGACGGTTTCGCCGCTTCGAGGATCTGCCCGAAAACGATTTCCGTCGTATGAGCCCCCGCTTTCAGGGCGACAACTTCCGGAAGAATCTCGATCTGGTGCGGGCTGTGGAGGAGCTGGCCGAGGTCAAGGGCGTCACTCCCGCGCAGCTCGCCCTGGCCTGGGTGCTCGCGCAAGGTAAGGACGTCGTCCCGATCCCCGGAACGAAACGGGTCCAATACCTCGAGCAGAACGCAGCCGCGCAGGAGATAGCGCTGACGGAGGCGGAGCTGCGACGCATCGATGAGGTGTTTCCGGCGGGAGCCACGGCCGGCGAACGGTATCCCGATATGAGCTCGGTGTATCGCTGAGCCGGAGAGTCACGCGCTTCGGATCATCCGCTCCATCGTTGCGACCGCCTCGGGAGCGAGCGTGACGAACAAGCCTTCCGCTTCCGCCAGCGTTAGTCCGGCTGCGTCACGAACCCGCGCCGCGATGGTGACTTTACGTCCGGCGATCCCGCCGATCGTGGTTTCCACGCGCGCGGTCGTTCCCAGAGGGATCATCTGCTTGAAGTTCGTGACCAGTTGTGCGGCAACGGCCTTGTGCCCGGCCATCCACGCGGCGATTCCCATCGCTTCGTCGAGAACGGCGGCAATACTTCCGCCATGGGCGTGTCCCGGAGGTCCTTCGGTACCCGGTCCGAACCAGACGTCGGCGACCAGTCGGCCATCGCTCGTCCGGAAGTAGTGGACGCGAAGACGCTCCCCCTCCGGGTCTCCCGAAACGAAGGAACGCCGCAGGCCGGTAGCGGTGAAGGGGTCGAGCGGAACCAGGTCGTTGGGTCCGGCGATCGTGTTCACGCGCGGTCCTCCGACGGGAGAGGCGAGCCGGGACAGGAAGGGCGCGTGTCGTCCAGGTGGCAAAGCAGAATCGTCATTTGCGCCGTGGCTCCTCGTTTCTCAAAGCGGTGGGTGGCAACTCCCGCAGCTCGGTCATGTTGGCCGGCCGGGCGTCGTCATTGAGAACTCCCAGCCCGGTGAACGTCCAGAAGGCATCTGCGATCTGATCGGGGGTTAGTTTCCCTTCCGGCGAGTACCACTGCGCAGCCCAGTTGATCGCTCCAAAGCTGAACAGTCGCAGCAGTCCGAGATCGACACCGTCACGGAGGTAGCCGGCTCCGGCAGCGTGATGAAGCAGCCCGTCCCAGAAGGCTTCATAGCGGTCGCGCAAGCGTACGATTGCCTCGCGGGGCCCGCCGGTGAGGGATCGCCACTCGTAAAGAAGGACATAGATCGCGGCGTCGCCGGACAGGAGGATCCGCATGTGAGCACGCAGGCCCAGCCGCAGTCGCTCGAGCGGATCGCGACTCCCCGCGACCGCCTCGCGCACCGCGGCCATCGCATGTTCGACGGCTCTCTCCATCAATGCAACGAGGAGTGACTCCTTCGTCGCGAAGCGGTAGTGCAGGCTCCCGGGAAGAATCCCTGCTGCCGCGGCAATCTCGCGCACGGTCGTTGCCGAAAATCCCCTGGCGCGGAAAAGCGCGGCCGCGGCGTCGAGGACGCGGTCCTGCGGGTCATCGCGACGCGCCAGTGTGGTCATCGTCATTCTTCCTCTTGGTTCCTTCCGTTTTGAGTCATCCAGTTGGCCGAACGACCAAAATGCCAAGTAAACTATGGTTGACCTAACTCTTAAGGGAAGTCAGAGAATCTGCATGGTACGACGTGGTCGCTTGACCAAGCAATACCCCGACGTCACATCACCATGAGCCTCGCCGCGATGCGAGTCTCTGGTCCGAACTCTCCCTCGCTTGAACAAGGTTGGCCAATGTAATGTTGAACGAGTCATCCGTCGCACGCTCCGGGTTTCCCGCCGCACGGGCCGACCGCGCGTCCGAACAAACGCCAGTCTCTGCACCGCTGACGATGCCCGCGGCGTTCGTCACGCGGACGGCGACGCGCAAGCCGTCGCCGGTGGTCATGGTGCGGGCGTGGTGATGACGAACGTCATCGACCGGCTTCAACGGGCCAGGAAAATCGGCTTCCTTTTTTCCGGCGGCGCGTCGCGCTGCGTCTTCCAAGTGGGCGTCGTCGAGGCGCTTTTCCAGGCCGGGATCAACCCGGCGGCGTGCCTCGGTGTCTCCGCCGGAAGTTGGAATGCGGCCGCGGTGGCGGTCGGAAACTGGCGCCGTCTGCGCGCCTACTGGCGCTTCTTCTGCCGCATGCCGGCCCTCGATCTCACCAACCTCGTACGTGAGCATTCGCCCTTCAACTGGCGAAAGCTGCACACACGCGCGTTTCGCCGCTACGTCAGCACCGAGCGGCTGCGGGCGCAGGCCGCGCTGCCTCTCTACGTCGCGCTCACGCGGCTTCGTGACCGCGAACCGGTCGTAGTCGACGTGAATACTTCGGCCGATGCGCTCGAGGTAATGCTCGCGAGCAACTACCTCCCCCCGTTCTATACGCATGCCCCCGTGATCGAGGGCGAACGCTACGGCGACGGCGCACTGTCGAACAACATCCCCTACGAGGCGCTTTTAGATCGCGGCTGCGATGCGGTTGTGCTGATCACGCAAAAAGGCGCGTGCGAAGGAGGCCTCTTCCGGAATCTCGACGATCCCGACCACGTGATTCCGGACGCGTATCGCGAGCATGTCGTAGTCATCCGCCCTCGGCACCCGCTCCAGGTCTCGTTCGCCGAGAGGCGATGGGAGAAGCTCGCGCCGGTTGCGGACCTCGGGTTCCGTGTCGCGAGCGAAGTCCTGGCCGGCACCGAATTCCGTGACGTCACCGATTGCCGCCATCCGACGTCGCCGATCCGGTATCTCATGAGGATGCGCGGCGTCGCTCGCCTTGTGTGGCGGACCGAGCAACCCCCGGCATAGCCGCTCCCGCGGTGCCGGGGGCGCTCAGAGAGGGGAGGTCAAAGACCGCCGCCGAGAACCGAGTAGAGCTCGACCAGGTTCGATTGACGGGCGAGCCTGACGGCGACGAATGCCCGGCGGGCTTCGTTGACCGCTCGTTCCGCGATGAGGACGCCAAGGTACCCGTCCATTCCCGCTTTGTAGCGCGCCTCCGAAAGCCGGTACGTCATCTCGAGCTCCTCGACCAGCGCGCGTTGCGCGGCTTCCTGCTCGAGCAGGGTGGCGCGGAGCGCGAGCGCGTTGCTGACTTCCGCGAACGCCGTCTGAATCGCCCGCTCGTAATTCGCCACGGCGATCTCGCGCGAGGCCTCGGTTGCGCGCAGGTTGGCACGCAGCGAGCCGCTCGCGAAGATCGGAGTGAGGATCTGCGGCACGAAGTTCCAGGTGCGCGTTCCGGACTCGAAGAGGCCCGAGACCGAAGTATCGAGCGTGCCGAGACTGCTCGTTAGCGTCACGCGCGGGAAGAACGCCGCGCGCGCTGCGCCGATGTTCGCGTTCGCGGCGATGAGCTGCTGTTCGGTGGCGAGGATGTCGGGCCGCTCCAGGAGAACCTCCGAGGGAAGGCCTGCGGAGATCTCCTTCATCTCTCCGAGGGCGTCCAGCCCCTCGGGGAGCAATTCCGCCGGGACACGCGTGCCGGCGAGAAGATCGAGGAGATTCCGATCGACCGCGACGGCCCCCCGGAAGGCGGCCACGTTCGCGCGCGCCGCTTCGACCTGGCTCTGCGCCTGGTGCAGCTCCAGACCGGTCGCGATGCCTAGATCATGACTCCTGCGAATGAGTTCCGCGGAACGCTCCTGCGCCGCGAGCGTGGCCTCGGCGATCCGCAGGTTCTCCTGATCGGCCGCCATCGCGAGGTAGCTCTGCGCAACTGCGCCGATGATCGAGATCCCCGCCGCTCTCTGCGCATGCTCCGTGGCGAGGAACTGGGCGAGGGAGGCCGCCGCGAGGCTGCGAATCCGGCCGAAGAAGTCGAGCTCCCAGGCGCTGATCCCCAGGTTCACCGAGTATTGCTCCGAGTAGTCGGCCTCGCCCGACTCGGTCAGCTTCTCCGGGATCCGAACCTTCTCCCCAAAGGCACCGGCACCCACGGCCGGCAGAAGCTCCGCGCGCTGAATCCGGTAGAACGCCGCGGCCCGTTCGACGTTGAGCGCGGCCACGCGCAGATCGCGATTGTTCTCGAGAGCGAGTCCAATGATCGACTTCAGCTTTCCATCGGCGAAAAACTGTTCCCAGTCGAGCTCGGGAGCCGCGGGCGCATCGGCAACGCCCGGCTCCCGGACATCGTACGTCTCCGGCACCGGCATGCCCGGTCGGTGGTACGGGGGGATCAGGGTGCAGCCGGCGAGCGCCAGAACTGCCAGGAGCGCATGTGCTTTCGAGTTCATGTCAGTTGCCCTCCGTCGGAACCATGGCCGAGGCCGAAGGCGCCTCCGGTTGGGTCTCTGAATCCTTCTGCCGGAGCTTCCTTCCGAAAAGCTGCATCGTGAGGACATAGAAGAGTGGAACGAAAACGACGGCCAGGAACGTGCCGGAGATCATTCCACCCAGGACACCCGTGCCGATCGCTCGCATCGCCCCGGCGCCCGCGCCGCCCGCGATGGCGAGGGGGACGACGCCGAACCCGAAAGCGAGGGAAGTCATCACGATCGGCCGAAGCCGTGTCTTCGCCGCCTCCAGCGTCGCTTCGATCAGGCCCATTTCATGTTCTTCCATGTTCATCTTGGCGAATTGCACGATGAGAATCGCGTTCTTCGTCGTCAGGCCGAGGACCGTGAGCAGCGCAATCTGGAAGTAGACGTCATTGGCCATGCCGAGACTCGAGGAGGCGATGAGGCTTCCGATGATGCCGAGCGGCAGGCCGACGACGATTGAGATCGGGACCGTCCAGCTCTCGTAGAGCGCGGCCAGCACGAGGAAGATGACCAGCACGGAGAACGCGTAGAGGAGTCCGGCCTGTGATTCCGACATGCGCTGCTGGTAGGAGAGGCCGGTCCACTCGTACCCGATCCCCGGCGGCAGCTTCCCGATCAGCTCTTCCATCGCGAGCATGGACTCTCCACTGCTGTGGCCGGGCGCCGGCTCGCCCTGGATGTTCGTTGCTTCAAAGCTGTTGTACCGCTCCAGACGGGGCGGCCCATAGACCCATCGTCCGGTCGCGACCGCGCTGAGCGGGACTTGTTCCCCCCGCTGGTTCCGCACGCGCAGCAGCTCCAGATCCTGAGGCGACGTTCGGAACGGGGCATCCGCCTGGGCGTAGACGCGCTTCACGCGACCACCCTGGACGAAGTTGCCGAGATATTGGGATCCGAACGCGCTTGAGAGATAGCTCTGAATCGAGTTGATCGGCACCCCGAGCGCGCCGGCTTTCTCCCAGTCGAGGTCGACCTTGTACTGCGGCTGGTCGGGCATCCCGTTCATGCGCACGCGTGCCAGGCGCGGATCCTGCGCGGCCATCCCGAGCAGCTGGTTGCGCGCCTCGCTCAGCTTCTCATGGCCGAGTCCGCCGCGATCCTGGAGCATGAGGTCGAAGCCGGTCGCGATGCCAAGCTCCGTCACGGAGGGCGGAGGGAAGGCGAACACCATCGCGGCTGGATCGGACATGAACGCCATCATGATGCGCGTCGCCACGTCCTTCGCTGCCATGCCCGGCTTCTGACGTTCATCCCAGTCTTTCATCTTCAGGAATGCAATCGCCTGGTTCTGGCCGCGGCCGGCGAAACCCACGCCGGCGATCGTGACGAAAGCGTCGATCGTTTCCTTCTCGTTCGCGGCGATGTATCCGCCGAGCTTGTCGATCACCGCGTTCGTCTGTTCGAGGGTGGAACCTACGGGGAGCTGCACCATCGCGACCAGGGACCCCTGGTCCTCGTCGGGGAGATAGCCGGTCGGCATGCGGAGATAGAGGAACCCCATCAGCACCAGGATCGCCACGAAGACGGCCATGAAGCGGATCCTGCGGCGGAGCACGGCCCCGACGGTCTTCACGTACAGATCGCGGGAGCGATAGAACACCCGGTCGAACCACAGAAAGAACGGACGCGTGAGACGGAACCCTGTTTCCGCCGCCTCGTGGCCCTTCTCGACGGGGCGAAGCAGGCTCGCGCAGAGCACCGGCGTGAGGATCAAGGCGACGACCACCGAGAGAAGCATTGACGCGATGACCGTGATCGAGAACTGCCGGTAGATCACTCCGGTCGATCCCGGGAAGAACATCATCGGAGCGAAAACGGCAGCAAGCACGAGACCGATGCCGATCAGAGCACTGGTGATTTCGTCCATCGACTTGCGGGTCGCCTCCCGAGGCGGGAGGCCCTCCTCGCTCATGATGCGCTCGACGTTTTCGACGACCACGATGGCGTCGTCGACGAGCAGGCCGATGGCGAGGACCATGGCGAACATCGTGAGCATGTTGATGGAGAACCCGAAGAGCGCGAGAACGCCGAATGTCCCGAGGATGACCACCGGCACGGCAATCGTCGGGATGAGCGTCGCACGGAGATTGCCGAGGAACAGGAGCATCACGAGGAAGACGAGAATGATCGCTTCGATCAACGTCTTGAAGACTTCGTCGATGGCCACCCGGACGAACGGGGTCGTGTCCATCGGGTAGTAGACCTTCATGCCCGGCGGAAAAAATTGGGACAACTCGTCCATCTTCGCCTTCACGCCTTCGGCCGTGTCGAGCGCGTTGGCGCCCGCTTCCTGCCGGATGGCCATGGCGGAGGCAGGCCGCCCGCTGTAGCGGATGCTGACATCCGGGATCTCCGTCCCGAGCTCCACGCGGGCCACGTCGCGAATGCGCACGATCGATCCGTCGGGACTCGTGCGGATCGGCACATTCCCGAACTCCTCGGGCGTCTTCAGCAGGGACTGGATGAGGATCGAGGCGTTGAGGCGCTGGCCCGGAACCGCCGGAGCACCGCCGAGCTGGCCGGCCGAGAC
Organism: Thermoanaerobaculia bacterium; assembly: GCA_049298815.1. Classification (GTDB taxonomy): domain Bacteria; phylum Acidobacteriota; class Thermoanaerobaculia; order Gp7-AA8; family Gp7-AA8; genus JBAQWH01. The sequence continues at coordinate 8,336 of JBAQWH010000305.1, forward strand.
CTCGACGTTGTACGCCCGCACTGCCCGAGCGATGTCATCGGAGGTCATCCCGTACTTGGTCAGCTTCGCCGGGTCGAACCAGATGCGCATCGAGTAACCGGTGCCGAACACCTCAGCTTCGCCGACTCCCTCGACGCGACCGACGGGCGATTGCACCTGCGAGACGAGATAGTCGCTGAGGTCGGCCTGCGACATGCTTCCGTCTTCGGTCGTCAGGGCGACGATCATGAGGTAGTTGCGCGTGGCCTTGTTGACTTGGACGCCCCGCTGCTGGACGACATCGGGGAGCGCGGGGAGTGCCAGTTGCAGCTTGTTCTGCACCTTCGACCACGCAAGATCGGGATCGGTGCCCGGCGCGAAGGTGAGAGTGATCTCCGCGGTGCCCGACGAGTCCGCGGTCGAGTGCATGTACAGCATGCTGTCGAGCCCCGTCATGGAGGTCTCGATCATCTGGATCACCGAGTCCTGCACCGTTTCAGCGGAGGCCCCCGGATAGATGGCGCGGATCGAGATCGACGGAGGAGCGATCGGCGGATACTGCGAGACCGGGAGGTTGTAGATGGCCAGCGCGCCGCCGAGCATCATCCCGATCGAGATGACCCAGGCAAAAACCGGACGCTGTAGAAAGAATCTCGAGAGCATGACGGGCTCCTAGCGGACGGCTGCCGTGACCGGCGGTTCGGAATTTGGTTTGAATTCGGTCGACTTCACCGGCACACCCGGGCGGACCTTCTGCTGCCCCTCGACGATGACGCGGTCGCCCGGATTGAGGCCGCCGGTCACGACCCAGCGATTGCCGCGCGCGGCGCCGACCTGGATGATCCGCTCCTCCACCTTGTCTCCGCCGCCGACGACCATGGCGACTGCCTCCCCTTTGGCATTCCGCGTGACCGCCTGCTGCGGAACGAGAATCGCGCGGTCCTCGACGCCTTCGCTGATGACCGCGCGGACGTACATGCCGGGAAGAAGGTCGTGCTGCGGGTTCCGGAAAACCATCCGGAGCATCACCGAGCCCGTCGCGGGATCGACGGTCACGTCGCGGAACTGGAACGTCCCCTCGTGCGGATACGGCGTGCCGTCTTCCAGCACGAGTCGCACGCGCTGTCTCATCGAATCCTCGGCGCGGAGGGTTCCCGCGCTGAACAGCTTCCGAAGCCGGAGCAGGTCAGCCGAGGACTGCGTCACGTCGACGTAGATCGGATCGAGTTGCTGCACGGTGGCGAGCGGCATCGGTTGATACGCGGTCACCATCGCCCCGATCGTGACGTTCGAACGGCCGATACGGCCGGAAATCGGCGCGCGGAGGGGGGTGTAGGAAAGATTGATGCGCGCGCCTTCGAGCGCCGCCCGTGCGGCAGCGACGGCGGCTTCCCCCCGTTCCAGGGCGGCCTGGGCATCGGCGGCGTCCTGCTTGCCGACCGCGTCGATCGAGGCCAGTTGCCCCATCCGCTCGGCCCGTGAGCGGAGCGCGGGAAGAGCCGCCTGCGCGTTGGCGAGCGCCGCCGCAGCCTGATCGTACGCGGATCTGTACGGAGCCGGGTCGATCTGGTAGAGGACGCTTCCCTTGGCCACGTTGCTCCCCTCCACGAACCTCCGCTCGAGAATGAGGCCGTTGACCTGCGGCCGGATCTCGGCGACGGCCGACGCGAGGGTGCGACCGGGGAGTTCCGTCGTGAGCTCGACGGGTGCCGTGGTCAGAGTGACCACACGCACTTCCGGGGGGGGCATCTGCGGCGGTGCTGGAGGCTTACATGCCGAGAGCGCTGCGGCAACGACGATCGGCCCGAGCATGACCACACGGGAAGCGAATTTATGCACGGCTAACTCCTTTGTCGGTTCGGGAAACGGATCTCGCACCGCGACGCGAACTGCGGGGACAGCGCGGCGGTGTGGAAGTTCACTAATGCCCGAACAGATTAGTTTTGACTGGACAATCTGTCAATGCACATTTAGTCTGTTCGGAGTGAGCTCGAAAACCACATGCAAAGCCACTTCGGACCTGAATCCACCCGATGGATCGGGAACCGGCCCGCCCGAGGGGGAGCCGCATTGAACGACATCGTTCGTGCCATCGGTCAGGATCCGCTTCATCCCGCTGCCATTGAGTTCATTGAGGAGCTGTCGCTGATCGCTGAAGCCGAGGGCGTTCCGCGCATCGCCGGGCGGATCGTCGGCCTGCTGCTGGTTCAACCCGAGCCGCTGTCATTCGACGACATCGTCGAGCAGCTTCACGTCAGCCGCGCAAGCGTCTCGACAAACACCCGTCTGCTCGAGTCGCGCGGCGCCATCCGTCGCGTCAGCCGCCTCGCCGAGCGGAGGGATTTCTTCGAGGCAGGCCCCGACTTTCTCGAGCGCCTCTACGAGCGGCGTATCCAGCGCGAGCGCGCGGGGCGGCAGATCGCGGCGAAGGCGCGCGCCGCCCTCCCAGCCGGTTATGCCCGGACCAAGGAGGCCTTGAAGCGAATGGAGGAGCTCCATTCCCTGATGATCGACGCCATCGAGAAGGTGCTGCACAGGTGGAACAAACGCCGCTGAGACGTCTTCACGCCTCGTGCAGATGCTGCCGGCCCGTGGGAGAGGGCGGCGACGGCGTCTAAACATCCCGTGAGATCGGCGTCCGCTCTGCTCGCTACCGTCCTAACTCCTTCCCTCCGAGCTCCGGGGAGTTCCGCGACCGAATCGCCGGGCCTCTCCGGCGATTCGGTCATCCGCGGCTAGTGCGTCCGCACGCTCCTCCCGCCGGACGCGTCCCCTCGATCGACGCGTTTCGTCTCCACCGACGAGACCGGCTTCCGTCACGAGGACGAGCCGGTGACGCCGCCTCGTAGTCGACGATGAGGCTGGCGGTGGTTTCCGTCCCTTGCTTGCAGCGTGATTGCGAGAGCCGAGTTGCCAACTTCCTGCTCGCGTCTGTGGCGATTGTCTCGATAGGACTTGATGGGTCCGGCGGAATAATGACCGGGCGCTCAGTGTATAGACCGGCCCGGTCACCCAATCCCGACTCTCATGAAAGACCCCAAAAATGGAAGACACCAAACAGGAGGTCGTCCGCAATTTCAGAATGCGTTCGATCCGCGACGCGACGAGCCGTGTCGTGAGCAGGCATGGCGTCGCTGGCGCTACGATCGATGCGATCGCCTCCGAGGCTGGGATTGCGAAGGGGACGATCTACCTCTATTTCAAGAGCCGCGAGGAACTGCTCAACCACGCCGCCGATTACGCCGTTACCGAGCTGATGGAGCAGGTGCAGGGAGTGATCGGTTCGAGCGAGCCGTTCGATGTCCAGCTGCGCCGGTTTTTCCGCACTGTCCTCACCTACTTCGACGAGCATGGCGAGTTTTTCCGCCTCTATCAGGCTGCCTGTACGCAGCAGGGCGGTGGCCGTTCGGTTCGGTACGGGAGCTATCTCGACCGTATCCGGGAGTGGGTCGCGGGTGCAATGGCCGCCGGGCAGGTCCGTCGTCTCGACGTGGACCGCGTCACGCTCGTGATCACTGAATCACTCAGCGCGGTCGTGCGCCGCCGACTGCTCGAGACGGGTCCGACTCTCGAGGACGACGCTGAATGGCTCGCCTCTTTGTATCTCCACGGGTTGATTCCCGGGAAAGGCACGAATTGAAACGATTTCTAACCATCTTGTCTCTGTTGTTGTCCGCGGCAGTTGTTTTTGCGCAGGAGCCCCCGGTGCGCGTGCTCACGCTCAACGAGGCGTTCCGACGCGCTCTGAGCGCGAATCCGGGGGTGAATATCTCGCGCACCGAGGTCGAGGTCGCCGAGACGCGCCGGCTGTTGACACGTTCGTTCATTCTGCCGCGCGTCGCGGTGAACGGCGACTTCACGCGCAACAGCAAGGAAGCATCGTTCGGAAACGGCCCGGATGCGGCGGTACTGCTTCCGGCCAACGACTGGTCGTACAGTCTGTCGGTTCGCCAGCCCCTGTTCGCCGGCCTTCGCGATCTGCGGGCATACGAACAGTCGAAACTGGCCATCTCCACGGCGCGGGAAGGAGTGCTGGACGCTGAAAACGCGACTCTGCTGGCTGTCGGCTCCGATTATCTTGCGCTCAGCGAAGCCGAGGCCCTGATTGCGGTGGAGCAACGGAACATCGAGCTTGCCCGGAGAAGGCTGCGTCAGTCGACCGACTTCTACGAGGTAGGCGAGGTCACCCGGGTGGATGTGCTTCGCGGAGAAGCAGGAATCAAGGCTGCAGAGCGACAGCGTGTCACTGCCGAAGCTGCACGCGATGCGGCTGCCAGCCGACTGCGCAGGGCTCTGGCGCTCGACACTGAGATCAGAGCCGAGAGTGCGGGAGACTTCCTCCCTCCGCTTCCGGCCGTAGCCGAGCTCGTGGCGCTTGCCGAAGAGGCATCGCCGGTGCTGCGCCAGGTGCGACTTCGAGTCGAGATCGCCGAGCTCGAGGTGAAAAAGCAGCGGGGCGCGTATCTGCCAACGCTCTTTCTCGACGGAGTCTGGCTCCACCAGAAGGCCGGTTTCCCGGCCGATCAATATGGATTCGTCGCGCTGAATTTCAGTGCGCCGATTTTTACGGGAGGCGAAACGCGCGCTCGCGTTCGCGAGGCAGAGCACCAGCTCGAACAGGCGCGACTGAGCGCTGAGGATCTCGGACGAGCGATTCGCGAGGAAGTACGACGGGCGCTCCTGGACGTCACGACCGCGCGAACCTTGCTGGCGCTGTCTCGTGAAGAGCTCAATGCCGCGGAGCAGGAATACGAGGAAACATTCGCGTTGTACCGCGCCCAGGAAGCTGATTCGCTCGATCTGGCGACGGCAGAAACAGCTCTCGCCGAATCACAGCGACGGGTGGTCAGCTCCGGCGTCGCTGTGCAGAACGCGGAGTTGCGCGTCTGGTATCTGACGGGCCGGCTCAAGCAGGTTGCGCTGCCGGCTGTTGCCGGGGAGGAGAATCAATCATGAGACGGATTTCATCGCTGCTGATCGTGTCATTCGTGCTGTTCGGCATCGGATGCCGCTTCGATCGCACCGAGCCGGACGCCGCGTCGAAGAGCGTAAAAACGACAACCGAGATCACCCGGATGGCCGAGGAGCTGAGGGGCGCTGGGATCGCGACACCTGCCGCACCCGACGCAGTCCCTGACGCTTCGGCCCAACCGCTCATGATCTCCGGCGAGATCACCGCGCCATTGAGCTCGGAGGTCGTCCCGCGTATTTCCGGGCGGGTGGCTGCGATTCTGGTTGATACCGGCGACGTCGTCCGGCGCGGTCAGCCGCTGCTTCGGCTCGAGACCGAGTATCAGAACCTCGATGTGGCGCGTGCCGAATCTGAAGTGAAGCGTGCGCGCTCCGCGGCGAACGAGGCCGAGCGCGACTTTGCGCGAAAGCAGGAACTGCTGCGCCGCAACTCGATTCCCCAGGCGGTTCATGACCGCTCGCAGTCAGCATACGAACAGGCGAGAGCGGCTCTCGAGTCGGCGCAGTCCGCGGCGGCGACCACGCGTCAGCGGCTTGCCGATGCAGTCGTCCGGGCACCGTTCGATGGAGTCGTCGCCGAACGCCGGATCGATCCGGGGGAGCGTCTGTCGGAAGCGTCGGTGGCGTATGTCATTACCCAGTTGCAGCCGTTGAGGGTCCGGTTCGAGCTGCCGGAGCGGTACCTGCCCGCCGTCAAGCAAGGGCAGCAGATCCGCGCGCGTGTCGATGCCTACCCCGGCGAGGCCTTCACGGGAGACCTCACCACAATCTCCCGCGTGGTCCGTCCGGAAAATCGATCCTTCGTCGTCGAGGCGCAGCTTGCGAACAAGGATCTGCGCCTGCGTCCCGGAATGTTTGCGAGAGTCGAGATCCCGGGGCTCGCGCCGGTGACCGCTCCCACCGAGGTGAATGAGTGAAGGGCCCGATTGCGCTGTTCGTGCGCCGGCCGGTCTTCACGACCGTCATCATCCTGTCTCTGAGCGTCGTCGGGCTCTTCGCGTACGGCACTCTCGGTGTCGATCGTTTCCCTCAGATCGAGTTTCCGATGGTGAACGTCACCACGGCTCTGGTCGGGGCGGCGCCGGAGGAGATGGAAACAGAAGTCACTGACAAGATCGAGGAAGCGGTCAACACGATCAGCGGCATCGATCAGCTGATCTCGGCATCGTCCGAGGGGATCTCCACCGTCAACATCCTGTTCGACCTCGGAAAGGACCCGGATGTTGCGGCCCAGGAGGTCCGGGACAAGCTCGCGACGATCCGCCGCAATCTTCCTGCGGGGATCGAAGAACCGATCGTGCAGAAGCTCGATCCCGATGCTGCGCCGATCCTGATCATCTCCCTGACCAGCCCGACCGCGTCGAGACGCGATCTGACCGAGTATGCCGACAAGACCCTCCGGCGACAGCTCGAAACGGTGCTGGGCGTGGGCCAGGTCAGCGTGGTCGGTGGCCGTGAGCGGGAGATTCACGTTCTGGTCGACAGCTCCCGGCTCTCCGCGTACGGCATCACTGTCGCGGAGATCATCGGTGCGCTGGCGTCACAGAACATTCAGATTCCCGGCGGACTGGTCGAAGAGAACGTCCGCGAACTGTCGCTGCGAACGTTCGGGCGCGTCGAGCGGCCGGAGGAGATCGAACAGATTCCCGTCGCGACGCGCGGCGGACAGCCGATCCGGCTGAAGGATGTGGCGCGGGTCGCCGATACCGTGGCCTTCGAAGAAAGCCGAGCGACCATCGATGGAAAACCAGCCGTCGCCCTTCTGATTCGAAAGCAGTCCGGAACCAACACGATTGCCGTTGCCGAGAGCGTCAAGGAACGCCTCAGTGAAGTGACCCGAGCCTTGCCGAAGGGATGGGTCGTGGACACGGTCCGTGACCAGTCCGATTTCATCGTCGCGGCGGTTCATACGGTCCAGGAGCATTTGATTCTGGGCGCGATCTTCGCGTCCTTCATCGTCTGGCTCTTTTTGCGTCACATGCGGCCGACCCTGATTGCCGCGGTTGCCATTCCGGTCTCGCTGATCGCCACGTTCGCCTTCATGCAGTGGCTCGGTTTTACGCTGAACGTCATCACGCTGCTGGCGCTGACTCTGGCGGTAGGCATCGTCATCGACGATGCGGTCGTCGTCCTCGAGAACATCTTCCGTTTTCTGGAAGAGAAAAAGCTGACGCCGCGCAAAGCCGCCGTCGAGGGCACCAAAGAAGTCGGCCTGGCCGTCATGGCGACGTCCCTGTCGCTGATTGCGGTCTTTCTGCCGGTCGCTTTCATGGGTGGCATCGTCGGACGGTTCATGAACTCCTTCGGCATGACCATGTCGTTCGCCATCGCCGTATCGTTGCTGGTCAGTTTCACCCTCACGCCGATGATGTCCTCCCGCTGGCTGAAAAAGACCGACCTGGAGGCGGACGAAGGATCGCGGCACCGGGGCCTTTATCCCCGGATCGAGCGCGGTTATCTGCGGTTGCTCGAGTGGTCGCTGCACCACCGCAAGACCATCGTCGTAGCACTGGTCCTCGTCGTTCTTTCGACGATTCCTCTCTTCATGGCGGTCAACAAGAATTTTCTGCCGGAGGATGACGAGTCGCAGTTCACAGTGAGCGTGCGGGCCCCGGAAGGGACGAGCCTCGAGGCGACCTGGAAAATTGCGGAATCGATCTCGGCCAGGGTGCGAACGCTGAGCGGCGTGCGGAATACGCTCGTGGTCGTCGGCTCGGACCCGCAGCGTACGCGTAATCTCAGCAGCGTATTCGTGCAGCTCCAGCCGCCGGAGGATCGCGACGAGGACCAGTTCGAGATCATGGACCGCATCCGGCGCGAGATCCTTCCGGCGTATCAGCCGCTCGGCCTGCGAACCGCCGTGCAGCCGGTGCCCGCCATCAGCGGCGCGGGCAGTACCGCCGCGATCCAGTTCTGGATCGGCGGGCCCGACCTGCGCAAGCTCGAGGAGTACTCGAGGACTCTTCTCGAACGGATCAGGAAGGTCCCCGGTGTCGTGGATGCGGATACGAATCTCATTTCCGGCAAACCCGAGCTGGGTGTCCGGATCGACCGCGCCAAGGCAGCGGACCTCGGTGTCCGCGTTCAGGACATCGCGAGCACCCTCAACGCGCTCGTTGGCGGAATGGAAGTGTCGAGCTACTACGAAAACAATGAGCAGTACGAAGTGCGTGTGCGCGCCGAGCTGGATTTTCGTCGCGACGCCGAATCGATCCTGCAGGCGAGAGTGCCATCGACGAAGCTCGGAAGCGTGAGCCTGCGTGATGTCGTGACGATCGTCGAGGGGGAAACGCCGGCCGTCATCAACCGCATCGCGCGACGGCGTCAGGTTCTGGTCACAGCGAACCTCCTTCCCGGGTACTCATCGCAGACGGTCATCGACGAGCTGAACCGTGGAGCGGAAGCGCTCAAAATGCCCAGCGGCTACTCCTACGGTCTGACGGGACAGTCGCGTGAGCAGGGGAAGGCGGCCGTCAACTTCGGTCTCGCATTCCTTCTGTCGATCATCTTCATGTATCTGATTCTGGCCGCGCAGTTCGAGAGCTGGATCGACCCGATCACCATTCTCAGCTCATTGCCGATGACGGTTCCGTTCGCGCTCCTGTCGCTCCTCATCTTCAATCAGTCGGTGAACATCTTCTCCGCGCTCGGCCTCCTCGTGCTGTTCGGCATCGTGAAGAAGAACGGAATTCTGCAGGTCGACCACACGAAACAGTTGCGCAGGGAAGGAATGGAACGGCACGAGGCGGTGATGCATGCAAATCGCGATCGATTCCGTCCGATCCTGATGACCACACTCGCGTTCGTTGCCGGTATGGTGCCGCTGGTCGTGTCCAGCGGGACGGGCGCAGGCACGAATCGGGCGATCGGTACGGTCATCATGGGAGGGCAGACGCTGGCATTGCTGCTGACCCTGATCGGTGTGCCGGTCATCTACACCCTTCTCGACGATCTGGCTCAGCACCCAATCTGGACTCGCCTCGGTCTTCGCTCCAGCACCCCCGAGGATCCGGATGAGGAAGGCGCTGGCATTCCTGAACCGGCGTGAGGTCGCAAGTGTGACGGCGACTGAGTGCGGGGGACGGGACGGCCCGCAGCATCCCTCCCCCGCAGCTCACGCCCGCGGACCGGACGCGTCCGGTCCGTGGGCCGCACTCCGGCGGTACGGGGGCGGCGGCGCGGTTAGAGGCTCGACCATTGCACGCCCCTCTGCCGTTTCGCCTTACGCATTGTTCGGCCTGAGACGACCCGTGGTGACCACATGACCGAACCGATCTCGATGGTAACGATCTCGCGGGAGTTCGGGAGCGGAGGCGGCGACATCGCGGCCCGCCTCGCGGAGCTCCTGGAGTGGCCGCTCGTGGAGCGGGAGCTCGTCCGCCGGGTCGCGGAGCGGCTCGGCGTCTCGGAACAGGAAGTGGCCGAGCGGGACGAGCAGGTGGCGGGAATCGCCGAACGGGTGGGAACCTATCTCGCGGACGCGTTTCCGGAGATGCTGCTCCCCCCGCCTCCGATGCCGCGCCTGGATCACGAGTCCGTCCGGGTGCTCGTGGAGGCGACCCTGCGAGAAGCGGCCGGGACGCCTCCGCTGGTGGTGGTCGGCCACGGCGCTCAATCCATCTTCGCGGACAGGGACGGCACGCTGCACGCGCGCGTGTGGGCGCCGCTCGAGGAGCGCGTCGGGCGCGTGGCCCGTCGGTTGGGACTGGAGAGGAATCAGGCGCGCGCACGCGTCCAGCGGGAAGACTCCGCGCGAGAGGAGTACATGCGGCGCAACTACGGGATCGACTCGTCCCACGCGATTCACTACGACGTGATCGTCAACACCGCCCGGCTCGACGTCGAGTCGGCCGCCGCGGCACTGGCGATGTTGGTCCGGGCGACTCGCCAGGCAGGCGGCGCATGAGGGTTCGGTTGCCGGATGTCGGACCGCACCGCGACACCCTTCTCGTGCTCACCGCACAAGTGTTCATCATCATGCTCGGGCTGGGTCTCGCCACACCGATTCTTCCCCTCTACGCGCAGTCCTTCGGCCTCAGCGCCGCCGCCGTCGGGTCGCTCATCACCGTCTTCGGGGTTGCGCGGATCCTGATCAACATTCCGGCCGGTCACTGGACCGAGCGGTTCGGACGACGGAAGCTGCTGATTTTCGGGCCAGTAATCACAGCGGCCGGGTCGTTCGGCTTCGCCTTCGCGACATCGTTTGCTCAACTCCTCCTCTGGCGCGTCCTGCAGGGTGTCGGCTCAGCCGTGCTCACCACGGCGGCCATGGTCGTGCTGGCGGATCTGAGCGGACCCGGCAACCGCGGACGGATCATGAGCCTCTACCAGGGCAGTCTCCTCCTCGGTGCGGGCGCCGGACCGGCGCTCGGAGGAGTCATCGCCGGCGCCTGGGGGTTCCGCGCCCCCTTCTTCATGTTCGGTGCGTTCACGCTTCTCGCAGGCGTCTGGGCGTTTTTCCGGATCCCGGAGACGAGGGACCTTGCGGCGGCCCGGGAACCTGCACGACGAGATGCCGCCGGGCGCGCCAACGGCGCGGCGGCGCCTCCGTCCCTCCTGCCGGCGAGCATGTGGACCATGCTCCGCGACGTCAGCTTCCTTCTCGTGAGCCTCGTCACGCTAGCAACCTTCTTCACCCGGAGCGGAGGACAGATGACGCTGCTCCCGCTCCTCGGACACAACGAGCTCGGACTTTCGGAGACCGCCATCGGCATGGTGTTCACGGTGATCTCCCTCGTGAACTTTGCCACGCTCTACGTCGCGGGCTCCCTCTCGGACCGCTTCGGCCGGAAGGTGGTGATCGTGCCGTCCGGCGTTCTCACCGCCATCGCCATCGGCCTCTACGTCTACGCGGGCACGGGCGCGACCTTTCTTGCCGTCAGCATCCTCCTGGGGATCGGGACGGGACTCGGCGGACCCGCGCCCGCGGCCTATGTCGCGGACATCGTGCCGGCGGGGATGGTCGGCCCGGCGATGGGACTCTACCGGACGATCAGCGACTTGGGGCTCGTGCTCGGACCGGTGTTGCTGGGATCGATCGTGGACACATGGGGTTACGACCCCGCGTTTGCCGTGAATGCGGTGCTGATGCTCGTCTCGACGCTCCTCTTTGCGGCTTTGGCGCGGGAAACGACGGGCAAGAATCGCCGCGTGTGAAACAGGCACGGGGCTGCCCGCCCAGAATGCCGCGTCGTCGTTGACGCTCTCCTCCCCACGCTTCCACCCGGTTCGACGGGCGCGCTCCGGGTGCAGGGAGGGGATGCTCCCCGTCAAAGCCGCACGAATGTGCGACCCTCCGGCCAGCTTTCGACGGCGCGCGCGCCCATCGCTTGGCGGAGGCAGTGCCGCGTACAGCGAGTGTTCGCGACAAAGGCAGATCCTTCTTTGAAGCACCCCTCGTCCGAGGCGTGGCGCGGAGCAGTCGTATGAGTGGGCCTGCGGGCCGTTGGGCGAGTTCAGTGGTCACGGAGGCCGACCTCAAGATGCAGGAGGCCTGAATTCCACGCCGGCGTGGGGACCGGTGTTGCTGGGCAAAAACTCGCTTCGATTTCGCTGCGTCGCTTCTCCGCCGCCTTGCCCATCACGAACTGCATGGCGCCATCACGAACTGCAAGCCGTCGGTCGCGACGCTCATGTAGTTCGATACATTCAGTATCGACTAAACACAAGGCAGCGTTGTTGCAGCGCGGCTTCGAGTGATCAGATGGAACGACGTGTAGAGGACTTCATCGAACGCATCGGGCTCCTCACTGAGGAAGAAGGGTTCCCCCGGATCGCCGGACGCATCCTCGGCCTCCTGGTCGTGGAGGAGGAGCCCGCCTCGCTGGACGAGATGGTAGAGAAGCTTAACGTGAGCAAGGGCTCCATCAGTACGAACGTGCGGATGCTGGAGCGGCTGGGCATCGTCGAGCGGGTCAGCTCCCAGGGAGGCCGCAGAGACTACTACCGGCTGACCGAGGACCCTTGGGAGAACATTTTCGAGGTCGCTAGAAAGCGCCTGACGAACGTTCTCGGGGTGGTGGAGAAAGGCATCGAGACACTCCCCAGGGAGCGGAAAGTCGGTCGGCGCCGGCTCGAGGAGTGGAGAGACTTCTACTCGTTCCTGCTCGATGATCTCGAGAGGAAAGTGGAGCGGTGGCGTGTCGTCTCTCACCGCAACCGCAGGCGGCCGCTCGGGGCGCGGATGGACAAGGAATGAACCGGGAATCGGGTGCGATTCCCGGCCGAGGATGCAGAATGCGAATTGTTGGGATGTTCATGCTTCTGGGACTGAGTGCAGGCGCGTGGCCTGCGGCCATGCATGCACAGGTTCCGAGCGATGAGGCCGCAGGGCACGTTCCTGGGACGGAGGAAGCTCCCCGGTATGACACAGTCATCGGACTGACCCTCGACGAGGCGGTGAGGCGGGCGCTGAACCAAAGTGAGGAGATCCGGCTGGCGCGTTCACAGCTCCAACTGGCCGAGGCACAGGTCAGGATCACGCGCTCGCAGGCACTCCCGCAGATCAACGCGAACCTCGGGTACACGCGGACGTTCGCCTCGCTGTTCGACCTCGGTGGCTCGGGGGAGGAGGTGCCTGACACCTTCGCCGATCTACCGTTCGGCCGCGAGAACGCCTACGCGGCCACCATCAGCGGCTCGCAACTTCTCTATTCCGGCGGACGCGTCGGCTCGGCGCTGCAGATCGCGCGAAGCTTCCGCGAGGCCACGCGATTGAACCTCGTGGAAGAGACTGCGGAGATCGAACTGCAGGTCCGTTCCGCGTACTACCAGGCGCTGCTAGCGCGGGCGTTCGAAGAGGCCACGAGCGCGGCGCTCACCCAGGCCGAGGCGTTCCTCGAGCGCGAGCGTTTGCGCCTTCGTGCCGGAGCTGCATCGGAGCTCGAGGTGCTGAGGGCCGAGGTCGAG
>JBAQWH010000306.1:0-4691 GCA_049298815.1 Thermoanaerobaculia bacterium
CCCGCGGATGGTCGAGCAACTCGAGCAGAGCGGCTCGGACATGGTCATCGGCGTGCGGGTGAACCGCCGCGACACCTGGAGCCGGCGCATGCAGTCGAAGATCGGCAACGGCGTCCGGAACTGGATCACCGGCGACCAGATCACCGACACCGGCTGCTCGCTGAAGCTCGTGAAGCGGGAAGCGATCGACCGGGTGCGCCTCTTCACCGGGATGCACCGATTCCTCCCGACCCTCGTGAGGTATGCCGGGTACAAAGTGATCGAGACGCCGGTAAACCACCGGGCGCGGCAGTTCGGCCAGTCGAAGTACGGGGCGATGAATCGCGCACTGCGCGGCCTCCTGGACTGTTTCGCCGTTCGCTGGATGGGGACGAGGATGCTCAACTATCAGGTGCACGAAGAGACTCAGGCAGGGCCACGCCCGTGACGCTCGATCCTCGCTCGTGGGACTTCTGGGTCGGCTTCGGATTGCTGGGCCAGCTGATCTTCGGCTCGCGCTTCATCATTCAGTGGATCGCTTCCGAGCGGAAGAAGACGAGCCACATCCCGATCGTCTTCTGGTACCTGTCGCTCTCGGGCGGCCTGATCACGACGGTCTACGCCGTGCATCGCCGTGACCCGGTGTTCATCATCGGCCAGGGTGCCGGGCTCATCGTCTATATCCGGAACCTGATGCTGATCTACAAGGGGGGCCCCGATGCTCAGCGCAGAACAGAGGAGACTGCTCCTCCGGATCGCCCGTCAATCGATTGAGGCCGCATTGGCCGGACGGCAGCCGGACGTCGACGCCGGCTCGCTCGACGACGTCCTCAAGCGTCCGAGCGGCGCCTTCGTCACCCTGAGCTCGAGAACGGGCGACCTCCGCGGCTGCATCGGAACGATCGAGCCGGTCGCCCCACTCTGGGAGGCGGTTCGCGACAACGCCCTCAACGCCGCCTTCCGGGACCCCCGGTTCCCGCCGCTCGCTCCGGTCGAGCTCCCGGAGCTCGAGCTCGAGATCTCCGTGATGGGTCCTGTCGAACCCGTCACGGACGTCGAAGAGATCGAGGTCGGGCGCGACGGCCTGATCATCCGTTACGCCGGAAATGCCGGCCTGCTCCTGCCTCAGGTGGCGGTCGAGTGGGGCTGGGATCGCCAGGAGTTTCTCCGCCACACCTGCCGGAAGGCGGGGCTTCCGATGGAGGCCTGGCGCGACCCGCGGTGCCGCATAGAGAAGTTTTCTGCCGAAGTTTTCGGCGAGCAAACGTCTCATTCCATATAACTTAGCGGCGAATCTCTCCCCTCCGGCAATATTCCCGAAGCGGCGGCCTGTTTAGATCCCCGCTTACGGTGAGTAAAGTCTTATTCGTATTCGAATAACTTAATGAGAGGGAGAGCCGATTGAAAGATGCACGCCGATTGACGGATTCCCTTTCGACCCGGCTCGTCCGGGCGCGCCGAGCACTCGAACGGAACCGGGTCACAAGGCTCATTGGTGGCCGGGCCGCGGCGACGCTGGCTCTCGGAGCGGTGCTCTCGGTCGGCGGTCTCGGCGACACTCTCGCCAACGTCCACTTCCTCGTCCAGAAGGACCTCGATTCGGTCCGGGTCGTCCGGCAGCGGGGTGATGACCAGAAGGTCGTGGCAAATCTCCATGGGGCGATCTCCGGGAACGCCGTCTTCAAGCTCTCACGGGCGTTGCCCGACCGGCTCGTCTCGCAGGAGAACGGGCTGTTCTCCAACGAGTGGCTGACCCTCGACACGGCCGATGCACCCAGGGAGAAGCGGGACGTCTTCTTTGAGGAAATGAAGCGGATCAACGACTCGATCCGCAGGGAGTTCTTCACCAGCTCGATGCCGTACGGCGACCTGATCCACGAGAAATCCGCGAAGTACGACGTCGATCCGGCGCTCGTGGCGGCGGTGATCGAGGCAGAGTCGCGGTTCAAGAGCCGTGCGAAATCCCCCGTGGGAGCCCGCGGCCTGATGCAGCTGATGCCGCGCACCGGCCGCTGGATGGGGGCGCGCGACCTCTACGACCCGGAGCAGAACATCGACGCCGGGGTGAAGTACATCAAGTACCTCGACGCCCGGTTCGACGGCAACCTGAAGAAGACGATTGCCGCCTACAACGCAGGCGAAGGGAACGTGATGCGCTACGGCGGCATCCCCCCGTTCCGCGAGACCCGCACCTACGTGAAGCGCGTCATGAAGAACTACGACAAGCGGTCGAAAGAGCTGGAGAAGTTCCAGAAGGACCAGCTCCGAAGCAATCCGGCAGAGCGTCCTGATATCGACGCTGTGGCGCGATAACGACCCCAAGCGGCGCCGGAAGGCGCCGTTTTCTTTTGTCCTGAGTACCTTACGGGTTTGACTCCCCTTCGATCCTGCGCTAACGTTCCAGCGTTCTACTGGTGACAGACCTGGGAGGGGAAGATGGTCAGTGTGCGTAGGGTGGCTCCCATTCTCCTGTTGTTGGCGGCGATTCCGGCGCTCGCGCAGAAGACTTCGACTAATCCGCCTCGCGATCTCCACCTCGTAGGTAACCACTACACGCCGTACTTCCCGCCTGATCCGGCCACCTATCCCGCCAACGCGAAGACGCATGAGGTGGTGGTCGGCGACACGCTCTGGGCGCTCGCACAGAAGTACTACGGCAACGCCTATCTGTGGCCTCAGCTGTGGGAGTCGAACACCTGGATCACCGACGCGCACTGGATCTATCCGGGTGACGTCCTGCTGGTGGAAGGTGAGGCCCAGGCCCCGGCAGCCGAAACGGCGGAAGGGCCGGTCCTCAGCGGCGGCGAGGTGCAGCAGCCTGTGACCGAGGTGGACCAGGCGCCGGAGTCGACACTGGCTCGCCCGATTCCTCTCGCGTCCGAGAACGATGTCTATTGCTACGGCTACATCGGCGAGCCGAACGAATCGCTGCCGAACGTCTTCTCGTCGATCGAAGACACCGAGGTCATGTACCTGCCGCGTGCCGACGTGGAAGCGGCGGCGATGGTTGCGACCGGCGACCTGATCTACATCACCGGTGGGAGCTCGACTGGGCTCGTCGCCGGCGACACCTACATGGCGATCGAGCCGGGGCCGATGGTCTATCACCCGAAGACGAAGGCGCTGCTGGGGCAGCATTACGCCTTCGTCGGCCAGATCAAAATCCTCTGCACGGAGCCGAATCGCTCGCGTGCGATCGTGGCTCAGGCATGCCGGGAGATCAAAGTCGGCACGCGCCTCAAGCCGATGCCGCAGCTGCCGATCCCGATCGTCCGCGTGCCGGAGATTGCGCAGTGGTGCGATCCCGAGAGCGGCCGCGTGACCGGCACCATCGTCGCCTCGCGCGACTGGGACCTCGGGCTGGTCGAAGGGAATCTCGTGCAGCTCGACATCGGCGCCGATTCTCGGATCCAGCCGGGCGACTTCCTCACGGTCTTCCGCGAGAGCCCGCGCCCGGATCAGCCGCGCATGGTCCTCGGCCAGATCGGGGTGCTCACGACCCAGGCGAAGACCGCGACCGGCATCATCCTCGGGACCCGGCGCGAGATTCAGGTAGGAGACAACGTCGAGCTGCGGTGACGGACGCCACGCGCTCTGGTAGAATCGCCCGTCCGGGTCCATAGCTCAGCGGTTAGAGCTACCGGCTCATAACCGGCAGGTCCCAGGTTCGAATCCTGGTGGACCCACCAGAGGTCAATGCAGATCGACATCAAGAACAGCGATCCCTGTCGCATCGAGCCGGAGAAATCCGACCACAGAGGCGTTCCGACCAAGGAACGCCTTTTTTGTGTCCGGACGGATCCGGCGATCGGCAGCAGACGCGCACGAGGCGGACGCCGGAGCACGGAGGCTTCTTTTGTCTGACGTAGAGAAACTGTGGGAGTTGCAATCGCTCCTCACCCAGCTGAACGACCGCGAGAAGAGGATGGCCACCAAGCCCGACTCGTTCGCCGTGGTCGACCGCGAGTACGCCGCCGCCAACGAGGAGATCGAGCGACTCCAGCAACAGATCGAGGCGTTGGCGAAAGAGCGCCGGCGGGTCGAGGGTGAGCTGAGCGATCAGCAGGAGCAGCTCAAGAAGTACCAGGGGCAGCTGATGCTGGTGAAGAACCAGCAGCAGTACGCAGCCGCCTGGAAGGAGATCGACGCGTCCCGGAAGCACGTGAAGGACCTCGAGGAATCCGTCCTCAAGAGCATGACGGATTCGGACGCCCTGCAGGCCAGCCTCGACGAGAAGCGGGGCAGCTTCGAGGGACTCAAGGCGCGTTACGACGAGGCCCACGCCGAGTGGCAGCATTCGCTCGGTGACCTGCGCGAAGAGTCAGCGAAGTTGCGTGAACGGGCCGATGCGGTCGAGGCCGCGATTCCGCCGAGGCTCCGGAACGAGTTCCACAAGATCTACAAGCAGCGCCAGCAGATCGCCGTCGCAGCGGCCAACAGCGAAACCTGCAGCGCGTGCCGCACGCGCATTCGCCCCGCGCTCGCGCAGCAGCTCAAGCGCGGCGAGTTCGCCTACTGCGAGGGCTGCCATCGAATGCTCTACTGGGAGAATCCTTCATCCTGAACCGCATCCCATCCATCGACACCGACGCTGGCCGGAATCCCGTGAACCTGGACGCACAGGGTCGATGAGTAGAGTCGACGAGATCGCCTCCAATCTCTCCGCGGTCGAGCGCCGCGTCGCCGCCGCCTGCGAGCGGGCGGGCCGTGCG
>JBAQWH010000307.1:0-7629 GCA_049298815.1 Thermoanaerobaculia bacterium
ATCGACTCGCGCGGCTCGCGCCGCGGGTCGTACGGGTTGTACGCGTAGCCGTGCATGCCGTTGTAGTTGCCCGGCATCGGCGTCGGCGAGCCGGCGACCCAGTTCGCGAGCTCGGTCATGCCGGTCTTCGCGATGATGATCGCGCCGGCGTCACGCAGGTTCTTCGTGACCGTCGCTTCGTACGGAGGAATCAGCCCTTCGAACGCCAGCGCGCCGCCGGTCGTCGGCATGTCGGTCGTGTGGATGTTGTCCTTGAGCGCGATCGGAATGCCGTGGAGCGGGCCGCGCACCTTCCCCGCCGCGCGCTCGCGGTCGCGCTCATCCGCTTCCTTCAACGCCATCGGGTTCACGACCATCACCGCGTTGAGACGGTCCTCGTACATCGCGATGCGGACCAGGTGCTGCTCGACGAGCTGCCGCGACGTGATGCGGCCTTCCTTCATCGCGCGCTGCATGTCGGAGATCGTCGCCTCGACGACCGAGAACTTCTGGGGCGGTTTCGCAGGGGCGGCGAAGAGGGCGGTTGCCGCGAGCATGATCAGGAGTGCGATCAAGCGATTCTTCATGTTGTGGAGTTTATGCCGCTTCGCGCTGGAGAGCGGACTTCAGTCCGCGGCGTCCGGACTTCAGTCCGGACGCGGTCCGTGCCGATCACCGCGGATTCGACGCCCACCGCAGCGGGACTGAAGGCCCGCTGCTGCGGACTGAAGTCCGCTCTCCGAAGCGCTCTTTGCGATACGCTTTCCAGCGTCCCGACAAAGGAGGTTGCAGATGACCCTTCACGAATTCTTCCTCGCGCGCTGGGAGGCCGAACAGCCGGCTTTCCTCAAGGTTCTTCGCGCACTGCCGAAGGACAAGCTCGACTACACGCCGCACGAGCGGTCGACGAAAGCCGGCGACCTCGCGTGGCAGCTCGTCCTCGAGCAGCGCCTGCTCGCGCAGATGCTGGAGCAGGGAACCGTCACGTGGGCGATGGCACCACGGCCGGCGAGCGCGGACGAGATCATCGCCGGATGGGAGCGCGCGACCGAGGAGCTCCGGAAGCAGCTTCAGGTCACCGACGAGGCGAAGTACGCCTCGCCGGCGGTCATGAAGATGGATGGAGCGCCCGACTGGACCGACTCGATAGGCAACATGCTCTGGGGCTTCCTCTTCGACATGATCCACCATCGCGGGCAGCTGAGCACCTACATCCGTCCGATGGGCGGAAAAGTGCCGGCGATCTACGGACCCTCGGCCGACGAACAGTAAGAGAAACGAAGAGTGAAGAGTGAAGAGTGAAGAGTGAAAGGAAACACGGACTCTTTTCTCTCTTCACTCTTCACTCTTCACTCTTCACTCTTCTCTCCCCCCCACCCGTACTTCTTCAGCAGCAGCCCGAGGTCCCTTCCGTCGTCACCGATGCCTTGCCTGGCTGGGTTGATGAAACGGCTGGTCTCGATCACGAGGTCGTTCCAGCCGTCGGCCCGGGGGGTGACGGTCCAGGCCCGTTCGAACGTCGCGCCGACCGGTGAGAAGCGATCGACCACCGCGCCATTGAGCGAGACGGTGATCGTCGGCGGCGGCGAGAGGAGCTCGCTCGGCACTTCCATCGCGAGCATCAGGCGTGTCGGACCGGCGACTGGCGAGAGGCGCGTTTCGCTGCGCGCCCCCATCCAGCGCCACGACGTCTCCGCGTTCCCCTCCTCGATGTACCACCCGTCGCGATGGTCCGCGAGGCAGGAGCGCGGCACGACCGAAATCTCGAAGTACCGCGGCCTCGCGATCGCCCAGAGCCGGCCTCGGTCGCGGCGGAAGACCTTCGCCGCTTCACAGTTCGAAGCGCCGTCGGTCAGCAGCCACTCTCCCGAGCCGGCCGCCGAAAGCTGCAGCTGCGACGCCTCGCTGAAGACGACGTGGCTGCGGCCCGAGAGTGCGTACGCAGCCCACGGCCTGAGGCTCCCGAAGACGTAGAACCGGCCGTCTTCTCCCGCCTGCTCGAGCATCCAGTCGATCGCCTCGGCCGGTGGCGACGGCCGTTCACGGAGCTCCTGCAGCGACGGAAGACTCCACCAGACGAAGGCCCCGCCGAACGACGCGATGAGGACCGCGAGGACCACCGGCGCCGCCCGTTTCGTGAGCCCCGCGATCCAAGCAGCCCCTTCCGCCGCGAGCATCGCGTGCAGGAGCAGGTACGCGATCGCATAGCGGCCGACGCAGTTGACGTCGAGCATCAGCCACGAGAAGAGGGCGACCGGCAGGAAGACCGCCGTCGTGAGCAGCGCCGCGCGACGGCGGCGGAGCAGCGCAGTGACCGCGCCGAGCGCAGCGAGCCCCGCGAAGGGGAACATCAGCTGCTTGTCCTGGACCGGCAGGACGAAGAACACTTTCGCCACTTCGAGAAGATCGGGGCGCGTCGGGCTGCGGAACGAATCGACGTTCCTGACCCACTCGCTCTGGACGTCGAGAGCCCAGCGGTACGACTCGAACGAGCCGGTGGCGAGTGCCGCTCCGATGTAGCTACCGGCGACGATCGTCGCACCGGCGATCCCTGCGATCGCAATCGCCGCGAGCTCCCGTGCGCGGTCCGGCCGGCTGCGCACCGCGTTGCGCAACCGCGTCCAGGTCGCGATCATCCCCGGCACCGCTCCGACGAACAGGCTCGTCGTACGGATGCCGGTGGCGATGCCGAGGAGCACGGCACCGGCCACGTACGCACGCCGATCGTGACGTCCGCGCAGGAGCAGCGCGCAGGCGAACAGAGTCACGGTCGAAGCCGGGACGTCGCTGAACGCCGTGCCTCCGTAGAAGAGGACGTTCGGCAGGAGCGCGTAGAGCACCGCCCCGCCCAGCGCGATGCCGAAGCGGAAGCCGAGCTCGCGCGCGAAGAGGAACGCAGCCGGAAAGAGGAGCATCGCCGCGACCACGGTGACGGTCTGCAGCGCGCTGAACTCGCCGGCGCCGAGGAGCGTCAGCAGCTTCGCAGCCGCGACGAATAGCGGATAACCCGGCGGATGCGGGTGGTGTTCGGCGACGTCGTAGTCGCGGAGCGCCGTGGAGAACTGCGCCTCGTCCCAATCCCACGCCGTCGCGGAGCGCGCCCAGATGCGTAAGGCCGCAAGGAGGAGCGTCGCGATCCAGACGACGCGCCACTGCGCCGGACTGAGCGCAGAAGGCAGCGCGCCGAACGAACCCAGAGCGGAGTTTCGACGTCCTTCTCGCCCGCCCCGCGGGGGAGAAGGTGCCGAAGGCGGATGAGGGGGTTGGGCCATTGGGATCAGATCGTGCCGGTCGCCTGCGGGACCTCGTTCCGGCACCACTCGCTCCAGCTCCCCACGTAGAGCGACGCGCCGCTCAGCCCTGCGAGCTCGAGTGCGAAGAGCGTGTGGCACGCGGTGACGCCCGAGCCGCAGTGCACCACGAGCCGCTCGGGCGGCGTCCCGCCGAGGAGCGCGAGATATTGCGCGCGAAGAGCCTCGGCCGGCTTGAAGCGGTTCCCCTCGAGGTTCTCGGGATACGGCAGGTTCACGGCCCCAGGTATGTGGCCGGCAACCGGGTCGAACGGCTCAGTGTCGCCGCGAAACCGCTCTCGGGAGCGGACGTCGAGCACCTTCCAGTCGCCGCGCGTCCGGAGCTCGTCCACCTTCGCGAGGTCGACCACCGGCAGGCGCCAGCCATCCGCCGGGTACGGCGGCTTCTGCAACGGATGCACGACCTCGCTCGTGACCTCGATGCCGGCGACGACCGCTGCCTGGAAGCCTCCGTCGATCAGCGAGACGTGCTCGTGGCCCACGGCGCGCAGCATCCACCAGAGCCTCGTCGCCGCGTTGCCTCCCGACTGGTCGTCGTAGAGCACGACGTGCGTGGTTCGGTCGATGCCCCATGATCCGAGTTGCTGGAGGAACCGGTCGAGTGGCGGCAGCGGGTGGCGTCCGCCGTGGGCCGCGTCGAATCCGGCGTCTGTGGCGGTGCTCAGCTGCCGGTTGAGATCGGCGTGGATCGCCCCGCGCAGGTGGCCTTCGGCGTACGCCGCGGCATTTTGACGGACATCCATCAAAACGTAATTACGTAAATGCGGAATGACGGAAGGCTGGATCAGCGGCTCGTGCGACATGGGCGCGATTCTACCGGCGGCCAGCACGCGTCGTGCATTCCGGACTCGACAGGAGGAAGCATGAGAACGATCCTCGCCCCCCTCGCCGCCCTGCTCCTGGTGCTCGGCTGCACGACCGCGCAGCCGCCTGCGAAGCCTGCATCGGAGTTCAAGAACCTTCAGGTCCTCCCGCCCGAAATCTCCCGCGACGAATTGGTCGCCACCATGCGCTCCTTCACTCGCAGCCTTGGTGTGAAGTGCAACGAGTGCCACGTCGTCACGGCGACCGATCCCGAGGAAAAGCTCGACTTCCCCTCCGACGCGAAAGAGGAGAAGCGGGTCGCACGCGTCATGATCCAGATGACGCGGCAGATCAACGGAGGATGGATGGAGCGCGTCGAGGCAGCGGAGGGTGAGCACCACGAGGCGCCTTCCGCCGAGGCCTCGCCCGAGGCGCCCAAGGTCAGCTGCTGGACGTGTCACCGCGGCAAGACCAAGCCGGAAGCCCCGCCGCCTCCCCCGGCGCGGTAGCTCAATTTGCGTGTCATCCTGAGGCGGCGGAGCGACGAAGGAGCGAAGCGCGGCGAAGGACCCCCTGCCGACGTGCGCGGTTGGGCTCCAAGACGCGGCCGGGACAAGCATGCGGGGGGTCCTTCTCCGTCCTCAGCCCCTCCGGGGCATCGGCGGCTCAGGATGACACTCTGAATCGCGAGTCCGAGGAACTTCGGTTAGCTGCGCCATGTCCCTGTGGATGGCAAAGGGGATGAGGGCGTCAAAGCTCCCCTCCCTCGCGTCCCCTTCCGAAACCCCGACGTTCTACACTCAGTCCCAGAGGTCAGCGATGCGACACGTTCGAATCTCCGCGGTTCTCTCTGTTCTCGCCCTTTCGCTTGCCTTCGGCGTCGCGCAGCAGACGACGGTCGACGATGCGATTCGCCGCTTTGCGCAGGCTGAGGCGTTCTACGCGGAAGGGTCGTATGCGCGGGCTCGTACTGCCTACGTCGCGGTCGACGTAACGGGGCTGAGCGAGGTCGAGCGACGATGGGTCGAGTTCCGCACCGCCGACTCCGGCTGGCGTGCGGAGGCGGGCAACCCGCGGCAGGACGATCCGGTAATCGTCGCCGCGCGCGTCCGCCTCGAGAAGCTGATCGCCGAGAGCGACGAGGACGAGCCGCACGACCGCATCTGGGCCGAGGCGCAGGAATCGCTCGGCGACCTGAAGGCCCGGATCCAGTACGGCAGCTCGCAGCACCACCACCTCGCGGCACTCGAATGGTGGGCCGGATCGTCCGACATCGACTTCGCGCGCAAGCGCTATCTCGCGATCGTCTGGAAGATGAGCACCAGCTTCTGGTCGAGCGGCTATTCGATGTATCCCCGGCATGAGCTGCCGCCGCGCGCGGTCCTCGAGAACGCGCTGAAGATTGCCGTGACGCCAGGCGACCGGGCCCGCGCGGCCTACCTCCTCGCACGCAGCCTCGAACACGACGGCGACGAACGTTCTCGCGACCGCATCGAGGACGCCTTCGAGATCGCGATCGCGTCCGGTCGGAGCGCAGACTGGTACGACGACGCCCTCTTCTCGTACGCGCAGTGGCTCGAGCGGGCCGGCCGCACCGTCGAGCTTCCGAACGGCCAGTGGCAGATCTCATCCGATTTCGAGAAGGCGCTCGCCATCTACCGCCGGCTGATCTCGGAGTTCCGCGAAGGGCAGACACCGCATCTGCGGCAGGCCCGTGCCCGCGTCACCGAGATCACCGCGCCTTCAGTCGCCGTCTCGGTTCCCGGGGTCTTCGTTCCGGGTTCGGAGATCGAGCTCGCGATCCGGTCGAGGAACGTCGACGCGGTCACCTTCACGATTCTCCCGGTCGATCTGACGCGCGACATCCTGCCGTCCGACACGATCGGCAACTGGATGCAGCGGCTCGACGCCGCTTCAGCGAAGCCGGTCCTCACCTGGACGAAGAGCATCCCGAAGAAGACCGACGCGCACGATCCGCATGCCGAGTCTTTCCGCCTCGAGCAGGAGCTCGGGCCCGGCGCCTACGTCGTGCTCGCAAAGGCAGGAGAGGTCACCGCGAAGGAGCTCATCCTCGTCAGCGAGACGACGGTCGTCCTCCGCTCTTCACCCACGGAGACGATCGTCTACGTCGCGGACGCCATGACGGGTGCGCCGGTCGCCGGCGCGAAGGTCCGCCTCCTCGACGAGACCTGGTCGCCCAGCCGGAACGTCGAGACGCATGACGCGGTCAGCGACGCGAACGGCCTGGCCCGCATCCGCACCGCGCGGGCCGGCAACTCGCAGATGCTGGCACTCGCCTCGAAGGGCGACCGTCAGGCGTTCGCGCAGTCGTCCCGATACGGCAGACAGCCGCAGGGTGGCGAGTGGCGCATCTACGCGCTGACCGACCGCCCCGCCTATCGGCCGGGCGAGACTGTGCACTGGAAGATCACGGCTCGCCAGCTCGTCGAGAGCGGCTACACGAACCCCGCTGGCCGCTCCCTCCGCTACGAGATCCTCGACCCGCGCGGTGCGAAGGTCGCGGGCGGCAACGGGACGCTCAACGCGTTCGGCAGCTTCTGGTCCGACCTCGAGCTCACCGCCGCCATGCCGCTCGGCCTCTACTCCGTCACGTTCACTGACGACGCCGCGAAGCGCTCGGTCGGACGCGCGACACTCTTCCGCCTCGAGGAGTACAAGCTCCCCGAGTTCACCGTCTCGGTCGAGACACCGATGGAGGACGGCCGGCAGAAGGTCTTCCGCCTCGGCGACCGGGTCACCGCGACCGTGCGCGCCGAGTACTACTTCGGCGGCGGCGTCCCGAACGCCACCGTCGAGGTCATCGTCACCGAGCAGCCGCAGTACCGCACGTGGCGGCCGCAACGCGAGCTCCCCTGGTTCCACGAAGAGGTCCCGCAGCGTCACTTCTACGGACGCGGCGAGGTCGTCAAGCAGGAAGTCGTCCGCACCGACGCCACTGGCAGCGCAACGATCGAGTTCGACACCCCTCGGGGAGCGCAGAACGACCTGCAGTACGTCATTGAGGCGCGCGTCACCGACGCGTCGCGACGTGAGGTCGCCGGCTCGGGCACGGTCCGCGTCGGCCGCCAGACCTACAGCGTCTACGCCACGCCGGAGCATCACCTCCACCGGCCGGGCGCGAAAGCAACGATCGATTTCCACGCGCAGGACGCGAACGGGCAGCCGGTCGCGGTCACCGGCACCGTTCGCGTGATCCGGCAGCGCACGATCGAGATCTGGCGCAGCCCCGATGGCAAGCGTGTCGCCGGCGACGAGCTCGAGCGCGAGCGGACGCGCTTCGAGCGTTTCCCTCCCCCATCCCGCGACGGCCGCGGCTGGACACTCGAGCGGCGGACGACCGAGGAGCTCGAGGTCCTCACGCACACCGTGACCACCGATGCCGAAGGGAACGGGTCGTACACCTTCACGCCGGACCGCGACGGCTACTACCGCATCCTCTGGTCGAGCGACGACCGCCGCGATCCGTCGCGGCCGCGGACGCCCGCCGACGTCGTCCGCGCCGAAACCGCGATCT
>JBAQWH010000308.1:0-1635 GCA_049298815.1 Thermoanaerobaculia bacterium
GCCGCCAGCAGCTCGCGCAGGACCACTTCGGGGTCGTTGGAAGCCGGGGCCCGGTCGTCAGCGACCTGAATCGCGATCGCGGGCAGCGTCTCCCGGCGTCCGCCCGAGTCGAGACCGAGGGGCCCCACCTGCGCCGGGCCGGCATCGAGGGCGCGAGCGCGAAATCGGAAGACCTTGGTCCGGCGCGTCTCGCCGTTGGTCCACGAGAACTCGGAGGAAATGGAGGGCTCGCCGACGAGGTCGAGGTTCTTCACCGGGAGTGCGAGATCGTCGCTCCTGGCAAAGTCGCCTTCGAGGGTGACCGTCGCGGTGACGATCTCGTTCTTCCGGACGTTGCGACGGTCGACCGTGAGCGTGTTCGCCGCGGCGGCAGACGTTGGAACCGCGAGGAGCAGGACGAGTGCGAGGATCTGCCGCATCACCATCCCACGCGCGTCTCGCCGCGCGGCTGCCGCATCCGCGACAGCTCTTCGAGCTCCTGCTGCTGCACGGAACGAAGGATCGCCTGCGGATCCGCTTCGCCGGGCTTCGGTGCATCCTGCTGGCCCGCCGGCTTGTCGCCCTTCTGCTGGTCACGCGCGTCTCCCTGCCGACGCTGGCCTTCACCCGCCTGGGTGCGGCGTTGCGCATCCTGCCGCCGCAGTGCAATCTCGAGGTTCCGCTTTGCGGCGGGATTGGCTGGGGCTTCACGAAGCGCGGCGCCCAGGTCGCGCACCGCCGACTCGAAGTTTCCGGCGAGCAGCGCTCCGGTCCCTCGGTTGTAGAGCGCATTCGCACGGAGCGTTCCGTCACGCATCACCCCTTCGAGTGCGCGGCTGCCGCCAGGGAGATCGCCCGCAGCGACGAGCGCGGTGCCGAGATTGAAGGAGCTCTCCGGCGACGGGCGGAGACGCGCAGCCTCGGCGAACGACCGCGCCGCGGCCGCAAAGTCCTTCGCCGCGAACTGCTTCGTCCCCTTCCTCGTCGCCGCATCCGAGTTCGTGCGCGACGTCAGCGGCGCGAGCGCGACTGCGAGGAGAAGGATCGCGACGCCTTTCATTCGGCCCCTCGATTCAGGAGCGATGCGCCGAGCAACAGGACGAATGCGAACGCCAGCGGCCACTGGTAGCGGTCCACCGGAACCCGGACTTGAGTCTGGCGCGAACGGGCTCCGTCCGGCCGCGCGAGCAGCGGATCGAGCGCTCCTTCCGCGAACGGATTCTCGAGCACGACGCCGCCGGTCCGCGAGGCGAGAGCCTGCAGTGCGTCGGGGCGGGCAAACGTCGTGATCGGCTGGCCCGACTCGTCGCGCATCGGCCCCTTCGCAGTCGGGATCGTGCTGCCGCCGCGCGAGCCGAGGAGGATCGACGACACGGTCGCGTTGCGGGCCTTCGCGCGATCCGCCGCGACTGCGATGCTCGTCCCCTGCTCCTCGCCGTCGCTGATCACGATCACGTCGGTCCGTTGCGCCGGCTCCGCATCCACCATCGACAGAGCGGCGATGACGGCGCTGCCGATGTCCGATCCGGGAGCCGCGAGCTCGCCTGCGGACAGGCTTCCGATGAGCGTGGCCACCGCGTCGGTGTCGCTGGTGAGCGGCGAGAGGATTTCAGCGGTCGACTCGAACGCGACCAGCGCGATCCGGCCGCTGTGTGC
>JBAQWH010000309.1:0-26880 GCA_049298815.1 Thermoanaerobaculia bacterium
CCTTGTCGGGGATCGGGCCGGTGGGTCCGTGCACGATCCGCGGGAGGACGAGCACCTCCTCGACGGAGGGGTCGAGCGCGAGCGCGGCGGCGAGATCGCGGTTGTAGAGAGCGATCCCTCCGTGACCCCCGTACGCGTCGGTGCAGAGAATCAGAATCCTCATTGCGTTCGGGACGCTCCAGTGCGCCGTCGCCACGCTTCGAACATCATCACCGTCCAGATCGAGATCGCGTGATCTTCGCCGTCCTGATGGCGTCGCCACAACCCGGCGACGAGCTCCTCGTCGAAGATCGCCGTCTCCGCGAGCGTCCGCCGATCGAGAAGATCCTCGGCCCAGTCGCGCAGCGGTCCTCGCAGCCAGTGCTTGATCGGCAGGCCGAAACCCTGCTTCTCACGACCGACGAGATGCGCCGGGAGGTGGCGTGCGAGCAGGTTCCTCAGGATGACCTTCCCCTTGTCTGCCCTGATCTTCATGTCCAGCGGCAGCGACCAGGCGAACTCGATGATGCGGTGATCGAGAAAGGGAGCGCGGACCTCGAGGCTGACAGCCATGCTGGCGCGATCGACTTTCACCAGGATGTCGTCGGGGAGGTATCCGGCGAAATCGAGGAACATCACACCTTCCGTCGGGTCGGCGATTCCGGGGGGAGGCCGGCGGAAGAGCCGCGGCTTCGCCCGCGCGAGGGTCGGCATCGACAGCTTCTCGTAGTAGCCGCGGATCGGGTCCGAGAGGCGAAGCGCGTGAGCGAGGTGTCTGGCGCGGTCGCTGTCCGACAGGAGCTCGAGTGCCCTCGCGGCCATCGGCCGGAGGGGTCGCGGGACGAGATCGACGCGCCGCTGCAGACGCCGTCCGAGGAAGTGGCTGTGGTAACCGGCGAAGAGCTCGTCCGCGCCGTCGCCGCCGAGTGCTACGGTCACCGAAGTGCGCGCGGTGGCGGAGAGGAGATGAGTCGGCAGGGCGGAGGGGTCGGCGAACGGCTCGTCGAAGGCCCGCGCAACGGTCGGAATGAGCGCGAGGGCGTCATCCGCGGTGAAGCACGTGGTCGTCTGGTTCGTGCCGAGGTGCTTCGCGATCTCCACGGCGAAGCGCGTCTCGTCGAAGCGCGAGTCTTCGAATCCGATCGTGAAGGTGCGCGTGTCGGCTGATACGTGCTTCTGCATCATCGCGACGACGAGGCTCGAGTCGATGCCTCCCGAGAGAAAGACTCCGAGTGGCACGTCTGCGGCGGTTCGGAGTCGCACCGAATCGGCGAGCAGAAATTCGAGGTGATCCTCCGCATCGTGAGTCGAGCCACGGAAACGTTCGCGTGCTGCTCGCTCGGCGAGCGTCGCTGCGTTCCAGTAGCACGTCTCCGTCATCCGGCCGCCATCGGTGACCTCGAGGAACGTCCCCGGGGGGAGTTTCCGCACGCCGAGATAGATCGTGTGAGGCGCGGGGACGTAGCCGAACTGGGCGTACAGCAGCCCGGCCTCGAGGTCGATGTTCCGGTCGAAACGCGGATGGGCCTCGAGGGCGTGGAGCTCGGAACCGAAGAGAAAGAGCCGGTCCCCCGGGCAGTAATACAGCGGCTTCTCGCCTGCGCGGTCGCGTGCCAGGACGAGCCGGCGTTCCTGCGTATCCCAGACGGCGAACGCGAACATCCCGTTCGATTCGGCCAGAGCGCGCTCGATCCCCCACGCCTCGATGCACGCCAGCAGGACCTCGGTGTCGGAGTGACCGCGCCAGGCAGGGGCCGTTCCCTCGCACACCAGCAGTTCGCGAAGCTGCGGGAAGTTGTAGATCTCGCCGTTGAAGACGATCACGTAGCGCCCCGACGCCGAGACCATCGGCTGAGATCCGGCGGTGGAGAGGTCGATGATCGACAGCCGTCTGAAACCGAGGGCGATCCCTGCATGGGCGTCGACCCACGTTGCCGCGTGATCCGGCCCGCGGTGGCGAATCCGCGAGGCCATCTCGGTCACGGCGGCGGCCATGTCGGCTTCCCGGCCACCGTCAAAGCTCCAAATCCCCGTAATCCCGCACATGGTCGTTCAGACGATCGATTCGAAGACGTGCTTCGCCCAGCTCCGCATCCGCGTGGAGGTCCCGTCCTCGGGTAGATCCATCCAGTCACGCACCGGGACGAAGAACCCTGTCTTGCGGCGCTCGCGGAGCCATGCGGGCAGCGGCGCCGCCAGTGCCGCCTTGCAGTCCGTTTCGTGCTCGACCAGGGTCGATGCGGTCTGCCGGAGAAGCCAGGCGTCGACGAGCGGTGTGCGGATCTCCACCGAATGCGCCATCCCGGCCCAGTCGGCGTCGCGCAGCAGCTGGTTGCGAAGGTAGACCGAAGCCTCGAGGGAGGCCACGCGCCCGAATGCCGTGAGTGGATCGGGGTCCAGCGTACGCCCGAGCAGCTCCTGGAGGTCGAGCCTCTGCAAGCCCTCCTCGGCTTCCGGCCGGCCCAGCAGCGCGGGCAGGTCGTCGGGCGTGAAGAGCCCGCGTTGGACGAAGTACGCGCCGGCCCAGGTCCCGCCGTGCGACCGAATCAGCGAAGCCTTCGGATGGCGGCTGACGGTCTGGAGCATCCGCGCGACACCGGGAAGCTGCGCTAGGCGGACCATCCTTGGGACGTTGCGGAAGGAGGGATAGCTTCCGAAAAGCTCGTCACCGCCGACGCCAGAAACGGCGACCTTGAGTCCGGCCTCGTGGACCGCCTTGCTCACGAACCAGGTGTTGATTCCATCGATGGTCGGCTGGTCCATCGCCGCGAGGATCCGTGGAAGATCGGCAGTGAACTCCGCGCGCGAGACCGTCCGGGACGTGTGAACTGCACCGATCTGTCTCGCGAACCGCTCGGCCAGCGGAGCTTCGTCTTCACGGCGGCCCGACACCTCGGAAAACGTGAGCGTGAACGTGCGAGGCGCCGTGCCCGCGATCTTTCTGGCCATCAACGCCAGAGAGGTCGAGTCGATCCCCGCCGAGAGGAAGAATGCGACCGGGACATCGCTCACCAGATGCTGCGCCATCGACTCCTCGGCGCGTTCCCTGAGAAAGACCCCCGGCTCGACGAGAGTCTTCTCTCCGATCGCCTTGCGGAAGACGCTGGAGATCGAGAAGTACCGCCGCTCGGAAGTCCGTCCCCGCTCCGCTTCGACGAAGTGCGAGGTGCCCGCCTCGACCGCTCGGATGTCGCGCCGGATCGTGAAAGGCTCCGGCACCGAACCGGTCAGGAAGAAGCCTGCAGCCCCCGCCGGGTCGATCGCGCGCGACACGACGCCTCCCGCCACCAGAGCCTGTACCTGAGACGCGAACCGGAAGACGGATCCGTCATCGGCGAAGTAGAGCGGCTTGATGCCGTAGGGATCGCGTGCGACGAACAATCGGCGGGCACGGGTATCCCAGATTGCGAACGCGAACATGCCGCGCAGGAGCTCGACCATCGACGCTCCATCGCGGCGGTACAACTGCAGCAGGACCTCGGTGTCGGTGCGCGAATGGAATCGGGCGCCGCGACGCTCGAGTGAGGCGCGCAGTTCCCCGTGGTTGTAGATCTCGCCGTTGAACACGACGACGAGCTCGCGCTCGACGTCCCACATCGGCTGGACTCCCTCATCCGAGGGGTCGATGATCGCGAGTCTGCGGTTGCAGAGCCCGATGCGCCCGTCCTCGGAGAGCCACGTCCCGCCGGCGTCGGGGCCGCGCGGGATCATCTGAGCATTGATCGCCTCGATCTCGGACTCGGAGACGGCTGTGGAGGTCGAGCGGTACGCGAAGATGCCCGCGATTCCACACATGTGTCAGGCACGCACTTCCGCGTCGGTTGGAGGTGCAGCCTTGACGTCCGCCTTCCTGCGGAATCGCAGCGCGAGGATCGCGACGAGAGCGACGGCGGCAGTCCCGTATCCGAGCCACTTCGTCGAACCGACGCTGGTCATCACCGCGGCGGCAGCAAACAGCACGGTGACCAGCCAGACCGAGAGGACGGCTTTGTGCGTGCTTCCGTAGCGTTCCACGAGGATGTGGTGGATGTGGCGGCGGTCTGCGTCGAAGATCCGCCCGACGCGCTGTCTGACCGACGCATCGCTGCCCTGGAAACGCTCCCTCATGACCATCAGCGTATCGATCGCGGGAAGCGCCAGCGCCAGCAGCGGGCCTCCGAGAAGAATGGCCGTGGGCGATTTGCTCGGCTTGACGATCGCGATCGACGCGAGGAGCAGGCCGATGAAGAGGCTGCCGGAGTCACCCATGAAGATCTTCGCGGGCGGACGGTTCCACGGGGCGAAGCCGACCAGACTCCCGCCGAGAGCGGTCATGACGACCAGCGAGAACAGGTCGTAGCGGAGGACGGCGATGACCGCAAAGGCGAGGGCCGTCGTCAATGAGACGGCGGTCGCGAGCGAGTCCAGTCCGTCGATGAAGTTCACGGCGTTGATGATGCCGACGATCCAGAGCACCGAGGCCGCCGCCCCGAGCCATCCGAGGTCCATCTCCACGGTCGCGATCGAGAGGACGTCGAACCGGAAGCCGAAGGCCACCAGGATCAGTGCAGCTGCGATCTGGACGACGAATTTCTTCGGAGCGTTCGTGCCGACGAGGTCATCGTAGACGCCGAGTCCGACGACGAGCGATCCCGCCGCAAGCAGGCCGAAAAGCTGCGTGACGTTGTCGGTGACGAGCTCCGCCGCACGAGCATTTCCGGCAAGAAGGAGAAGTGGAAAACCGAAACCGAAAATGATCGCCAGACCACCGAGCCGGGGTGTCGCCACCGTGTGGATCTTGCGCCTGCCGGGCTGGTCGACGAGTCCGACCGTGAGGGCTGCATTGCGCACGATCGCGGTCGCTATGAACGAGGTCAGGCCGCTGCACACGAATAGCAGAGCCAGCGGGACCACGAACTCGGACATAGTCGGAGAGAATAGCATCGCATGGTCGACCTTCGTGCTCCACGGCAGGTGCCTCCATCCGTCGAGTCTGACGCCCTCCGCACGCCGGCCGAGGAGGCCGCAAGGGTGTGTTTTCGGCATTCGCCAATCTGCTGGCGTCGGGTGCGCTCCCGATGAAACGGATCCTGTTCGTGACGCAGACGGCGGACGTCTGGGGCGGCATGGAACGGTGGCTCCATGGCTTCACCCTCTGGCTGCAGCAGAACACCGACTGGCGCGTCGACGTGGCTCTCGCCCGGGGCCGCCGGTTTCAGAGACCGGCCGAATTCCTGGCCGCCCATCCCCACCTTTACGCCCACCCCGTCGACGTTCGGGTCGGTACCGAATACGCCAGGGTGCGCGAACTCCTTCGTCTGATCGAGAGACTGAGCCCCCAGATCGTCGTGCCGCTGAAGTCGGCGGCCGCGTTCCCTGCGGTCGCCATTGCGAAGAGTCAAGGCCTGGATGTGCGGCTCGTCGTGCCGCTGCGCGCCCGCGACACGCCGCTCATCGCCGACATCGCCGCGTTCCGATCGACGGTCGATGGCGTGATCGCCAACAACCGGCTGTTCGTCCGATATCTCGAGGGTGCGCTACCGGAGCTCGCAGGACGACTGCGGCATGTGAGGCAGGCAGCTGCACCGCCGGCAGTGCCGGTGAGGCGAGATGGGATCCGTGGGCCTCTGCGGCTCGCGTATGTCGGCCGTCTCGAACAGCCCGCGAAACGGGCCCTCGACCTGATCCCCTTCGTCAAAGAGATGGAGCGGCGCGGTCTGGAGTACGAGCTTCACCTGTTCGGGACGGGCAGTTGTGAGCGCGACCTTCGCAGCGCCCTGGCGGCGACCACGGGCAGGATCGTGTTCCATGGTCAGGTCGCGGCGGAAGAACTCGCCGCGACGGCGTGGCCCAACCTCGACGTGCTCCTGCTCTTCTCGAGTTCCGAGGGGAGTCCGAATGTCGTCTGCGAGGCCAAGCAGCATGGAGTGGTCCCCGTGATTGCCAGGTTCCCCGGCCTTGCGGAAGAAGGACTCGTGCTGGAAGGCGAGACGGGATTGACCTTCGAGGTCGGCGATGTGATGTCGGCCGCCGCACAAGTCGAGCGACTCGGGTGCGACCGGGCCTGGCTGGCAACCCTTTCGGACCGTGCGGCTGCTGACGAGAGCAGGTACACGTTGGCGGACGCGCATCTCCGTTGGTGGCGGATCCTCGAGGAGCTCGCCCTGTTGCCGCCGCGGGTCGGCGGGGGCACGCCTCGGTTACCGCAGCCCGCCGGGAGGGTGGACGCATGGATCGGCCCGGCCGCGGCGCATGCGATCAGACGACTGCTCCGTCTGCATTACGACCACGCGGATGCGGGCGGCGAGTGGCCGGCGGCGACGTTCCCGGTCGATCCGCAGGTGATGAGGGCGATCGAGATCTCGCTGGACCAGATGTCCGGTGGGG
The DNA here is from genome assembly GCA_049298815.1 of Thermoanaerobaculia bacterium. Lineage (GTDB taxonomy): Bacteria > Acidobacteriota > Thermoanaerobaculia > Gp7-AA8 > Gp7-AA8 > JBAQWH01. Next base: position 6,346 of record JBAQWH010000309.1, read on the forward strand.
AGGCAGGCAGCGCACGCCCGCTCGACCGGTCGAGTTCAGAGCTGAACCGCTGACCCCGCATTGCGGAGGATCGCGAAAGTCGAGGCGACTCCCTCCTGCAGTGATCCTGAGGGCTGGAAGCCGGTCGACCGGAAGCGCGCATCCCGAACCGTGTAGGAAAGCTGGTTCATGATGCGGCTCTCGACGAGCGAGACCTCGAGGTCGGCGGCATGCGTGCGGATGGCGTCGACGATCTCGCGCACCGTCGCGTTCAACGTCAGGACGTTATAGACGCGGTTGTCGAAGAGGTCGCGCCTGACGATGTGGGTGATCGCCGCTACGGCGTCGCGCAGATCGAGGTACGGTCGTCGCTGGTCGAGTGCGGACTTCCATACGGTGATCGGCTGGTGATGACACGCCTGCCAGATGAACTTGTTGACGGCGGTGTGGAAGCGCATTCCGGGGGAAGGTCCGAAGATCGTCCCGAAGCGGCAGGTTATGAAACGGAGGTCCGAGCTCGCGCCGATGCTTGCGAGCTGCCGCTCCGCCTGCAGCTTCGAATCGGCGTAGGGACTCTGCGGCTGAAGGTCGGAGTCGCTGCAGTCTTCGTCCACGACCTCGCTTTGTGAGCCGTAGACGCTGGTCGTCGAGAGAAAGACGAGCGGGACGCGCTGCTCGGCGCAGGCATTTGCGACCCGGACGGTCGCCGCGAGGTTCACGCGTTCAACTTGTTCCGCATTGTCGAAGCTGGACGCCGCGTCCGTGATCGCCGCGAGGTGCACGACCGCGTCGGCACCCGACAGAAGGGGGGCCAGGTCGACGACGTTGACGTCAGCCTCCACGAAACGGTACCGCGCCTGATCGGGGAGGCTGAACAGCGAGACGTATCTCTGCGTCGAGAGATCGTCGATCATCACGATCTCCGCTCCCGGGAACTCCATCGGGAGGGCTCGGATCAGGCTCGACCCGATGTGACCCAGTGCGCCGGTGACTACGACTCTCATGATGGTGATCATGACGCAGAAAGCGGGAGAAATGCTCGGTGCGGGTGGTTTGGCACGAGCGGCGCCGCCCGAACAGTCGCCATTTGCCGCGCGTGTACCATCTTGTCCTTGATGAGAAACCGCCTGCTCGTGACCGGATCGACCGGCTTCGTCGGCACGCCCCTGGTGCGAATGGCTCGCGGCGGTGAGTGGGACCTTCACACGGTCTCCCGCGCGAGTCGTCCGGAAGGGACCGAAGGGGGAGGCGTGCACCATGTCGCCGACCTACTCGACCGCGAATGCCGGCGGCAACTGATCGCGGAGGTCCGCCCGACGCACCTCATTCACCTGGCCTGGTACGTGGAGCCGTCTTTGTACTGGACTTCGACCGAGAACCAGCGGTGGCTCGAAGCGAGTGCCGATCTCTTCGAGTCGTTCGGAACGCACGGAGGGCAGAGGCTCGTCGGGATCGGTACCTCCGCCGAGTACGAGTGGAGAGAGCCCTTGCTGCGCGAGGAGGCTACGGTTCTCCGGCCGGCCTCGGTCTACGGCGAAGCGAAACGGATGCTCGGAGAGCTCGCGCAACAGAGCTCCGCGCGCCACGGCTTCTCTGCCGCCTGGGCCCGGTTGTTCATGGTGTACGGGCCCGGAGAGCCGGAATCGCGGTTCATCCCGACAGTGATCCGGGCGTGCGAGAGCTCCGCGACGGTCCGGTGCGAAGACCTCGTGCGCGACCTCATGTTCATCGAAGATGCCGCTCGCGCCCTGCTCGCCCTTGCCGGAAGCAGCTTTGCCGGCCCGGTGAATGTCGGCTCGGGCAGAGGCACCTCGCTGGTGTCGGTAGTCGATGCGGTGGCGAGGGAGGTCGGCAGGGACGCGACCGTCGAGCTCATCGAAGGCGCTGATCGCGCTCCAGTGGTCGCGGACGTGACCAGGCTTCGAGCGATCGCTCCGGACCTGCTTCCGATCCCGCTCGAGGAAGGGCTCGCCCTTACGATCGCCGCGCGGGCGCTCCGTCAGCGAAGGTAGCGCGCGAGCTTGTCGGCGAAGTAGTCCCTGGTGAGTGCCAATCCAGCCTCCAGGTCGATCTCCGGAACCCATGCGAGCATTTCGCGGATCTTTGCGTTGGAGATGATCGCATCTCCGATCTCGATCGCCTCCCGGTCCGGGGGCCACTCGACCTGCTGGACCCGTCCGCCAATCACGGAGGCGATCGCGGAGGCGATCTGTGACACGTCGTACTGGCATTCGCCGACGGCGAAGAACGTCTCGCCCGCAGCGCGGGGGCTGACGCCCGCCAGGACCAGGGCATCGACCACGTCAGACACGTAGCTGATCGTCCTGAGCTGTCTGCCTTCGCCGAACACGGTGATCGTCTTGCCGGCCAGCCCCAGTCCGATGAAGTAGTTCATGAATCCGAAGTCGGGATTGCGAATGTTCGAGCGTGGCCCGTAGACGTTGGCCAGTCGCACGACCGTCGTGTCGAGACCGTACGCGCTGCCGTAGATGAGTGCGTACTTCTCCGAGGCTGTTTTGTTCGCCGAATAGATGTCGACCGGGAACTCGGGGTGCCGCTCGTCGATGGGCGAGTACAGCATCCTGCCGATCTGCGTGCTCGTCCCGACGTGAACCAGGCGGCAGGCCGGGTTGAATCGCCGGATCGCCTCGAGGATGTTGATCACTCCCTTGCAGTTCACGTCGATGTCCGTGAGCGGATCCCTCATCGAGTTCGGGTGGGAGGTGTAGGCGGCGCAGTTGAGCAGAAGGTCGTGCCCGCGGATGACCGCGCTGACCCCCTCGAAATTGCGGATGTCGTTCAGCTCGACACGAACGTCGTGCTCGAAGGCCTTGATGTTCTCGATGTTTCCGCCCGATCGAGGGTCGAGCATGTCGAAAATCGTGACCGTGGCGCCGAGCTCGAGGCAGCGCAAAGCGAGGTTGCTACCGATGAAGCCGAGGCCGCCTGTGATCAGGATCCTGCGTCCATCAAGGTTCGTCGCGAGCTTCATCGGTTCCTCGGCTGGAATTCGGCTACCGCCCGGATCACCGTATCGACGTCTTCCGGCGGGAGCTCCGGATACATCGGCAGAGACAGGACCCGCTCCGCCGCGCGGTCGGTGTGAGGCAGGTTCGCCGGAGTTGCGTAGGCCGGCTGGCGATGAACCGGCACGGGGTAGTGCACCAGTGTGTTCACGCCCTTGCCGGTCAGATGCTGCTGCAACTGGTCGCGAGACTCGGACTCGATGACGTAGAGGTGGTACACCGGCTCGACCCCTGCGGCCACGTGCGGTGTGACGACGGGCGCGGAGGACAGGTGCTGGTCGTACCGTGAGGCGATCGCCCGGCGCCGGTCGTTGTCGCGGTCGAGAGTGCGCAACTTGACGCGAAGGATCGCCGCCTGAAGCTCGTCGAGCCGCGAATTGCCTCCACGCGTCGAGCTCACGTAACGCTCGGCCCATCCGTATTCGCGGAGGAGCCGCATCCGCCGTGCGAGCTCGGGGTCGTGAGTGACGATCATGCCGCCGTCGCCCACCGCCCCGAGATTCTTGGTCGGGTAGAAGCTGAAGGCGCCGGCCACCCCCAGCGAGCCGACTCGCCGACCGTGGTACCGGGCGCCGTGAGCCTGTGCGCAGTCTTCGATCACGGGAATGCCACAGGCGAGCAGAGGTGAAAGATCCGCCGGATGGCCGTAGAGATGGACTGCGACGATCGCCTTCGTGCGCGGGGTGACTGCCGCGAGGACTCGTTCAGGATCGATGGTGTAGGTCCGAGACTCGATGTCCGCGAAGACGGGTGTCGCGCCGCAGGAGGTGATCGCGGCGACGGTCGCGACCGCAGTGTGGGCCGTGGTGATGACTTCGTCCCCCTGCTGGACGCCAAGTGCCTCGAGCGCGATGCGGAGTGCGTCGGTCCCGGACGCGACTCCTACGGCATGCTCGACGTCGCAATAGGCAGCGAACTCGCCCTCGAAGGCTGCGACCTCGGGGCCGAGGATGTAGCGGCCGTTGGTGAGGACGCGTGCTACGGCGTCGTCGATCTCCGCCCGGTGCGCCTCGTACTGCGCCCGCGGATTCGAGCAGGGGATCAACGGACGATCTCCACCCTCGGGACGTAGACGATCCACTTCCCTCCCGCGGCCCGGAATGCAGACTCCTTTTCGAGGATCTCATCGCGGTGGTTCCAGCCGAAGAGCAGTACGTACTCGGGGAAGTTCGTGGCGAACTCCTCGTGAGGACGGACCGGAATGTGGACGCCGGGGCTGAACTTCCCGTGCTTGATCGGCGTCGTGTCGCTGATGAACTCGAGAAGCTCCGGGGTGATGCCGCAGTAATTTGTCACGGTCGTGCTCTTCGACGTGGCGGCGTACCCGACGACCCGTTTGCCTTCGGTGCGGAAGGTCGAGAGGATTCCGCGAAGCTCGTCGCGTGAGCGCTCGACATTGGCGCGGAAGCGCTGATAGCACTCGGGGCCGGCCAGGCCGATCCTCTCCTCCAGCGCCTGAACCTCCCGGACGGAGTCTCCGACCGGATGGGCTCCGCGGTGCGCGACGACGTAGCGCATCGAGCCGCCGTGGACGTTCTGAGGAATCGCTTCCACGATCTCCATGCCGTGCATGGCGAAGAGACGGCTGAGGGATCCCACGCAGAAGTAGAAGGCGTGTTCGTCGTAGATCTGGTCGTAGGAAGTCTTCTCGACGATGTCGCCGAGGAAGGGATCCTCGAAGATCAGCACGCCGGAGGGCTTGAGGAGCAGTCGGATGCCCTCCACGACCGAGTGGAGGTACGGGATGTGACACATCACGTTGGCGCCGAGGAACGCATCGGCCTGACCGTGCTCGGCAACGATCTGACGGGCGAGCTCGGCGTCGAAGAACTGGCAGATCGTGTTGACGCCACGGCCGCGTGCGACCTCTGCGACGTTGGCTGACGGCTCGATGCCGAGGTGGCGTGTCCCGCGGTCGGCGAAGTGCCGGAGCATGATCCCGTCGTTGCTCCCGATCTCCACGACCAGAGGGTCGTTCGCCCGTCCGACGTACCGCTCGGTCACGAAGGCTGCGAAATCGGCGAAATGCCGTTGCATCCACTGCGAGGTGGACGAAAAGAACGCGTAGTTCTCGTGAAACATCCGGCTCCGGTCGACGAGCTCGGTGAGCTGGACCATCGTGCAGGCGGGGCAGCGCGCCACCCCGAGCTCGAAGAAGTACTCCTGCTCGAACTGGTCGGGAGTGAGGAAGCCGTTTGCAATCGGCATCTTCCCGAACGAGAGGAACGGCTCAGTCGGAGCTTCGCAGATCAGGCAGTTGGCCATTCCCGCGGATTGTATGACGCCTGGATGTCGACGAACCCTGAGCGGCCGGCGAGGCCCTTTGCCCAGCAGAGCCGGCTGCTACACTCAACGGCGGGACGGGACATGGGACAGCAGGCATCGCGCAAGATCGACGTGGTCACGGCCCGGGTACTGGCCGACATCTCTCGGATGCGATCGATGCTCAAAGCCGGGCCGGGGGAGCTCTACGATGCTTCGCCGTTCTGGAACACGCTCGGGCAGAAGCACGCGGAGTTGATCGAAGAGTATGGGTTCGGGGTGTTCAAGCGAACCATCAACTTCGAGTACAACCAGTGGGGGGTGCAGACGTTCGGCGACCCCAAGATACGCGCGCTCCTGGAGGGCCTCTGGAAGCGCCGGAGGTTGCCTCTGCGTCTGTTGACGACCAGGGCCCACCGTGATGCCTGGGCGGATGTCCGCTGGCCCGACGAAATCGCCAGCGACTCCGGAGCCAGGCTGGGCACATCCTCGAACACCAACACGGCTCGCCGCCAGCTGGCCTACGCCTTCTACGTCGCGCTCCTTTGGGCGTTTGCCGTACTCGACGACGATCTCGGCGCTCTTGCCGGGATTTCGGAGCCGGCGATCGGTGCTCCGATTCCGATCACCAGGGGCGGTCGGGTCATCACACAGGATCTGGCGCTCAGTTCCCTCGAGTTGAACCGGATCGCTCGCCACGTCGATCTGGCGAAGATCCACCGGGTTGCGGAGATCGGGGCGGGGTACGGCCGTCTGGTACACCTGTTCGTGAATGCGTTTCCCGAGGTTGAGTACTCGATCTTCGACATTCCTCCTGCGCTGGCGGTCGCTCAGCATTACCTGGCTGCCGTTCTCGGGAACGACGTCGTCGCAGCGCGTTGGACGGACGAGTCTCTTGCGGGTCCGGAGACTCGGGTGTCCACGTTTCTGCCTTATCAGCTCGAGTCCGTCCCCGACGATCATTTCGATCTCGTCATCAACGTCAGCTCGCTCGACGAGATGTCGCCGGAGCAGGTCGCAAACTACATCGACCTCATCGACCGCAAGTGCCGAGGCTGGCTGTACCTGAAGGGGTACTCACACAATGCAGCCGACGCCCGTCGCGGCCTCGCCTCGTTCCCATACAAAGAGCGGTGGTCGCTCCTCGTCCGCGACGTCGACCCCGTAGTCGGCGCGTTCGAGGAAAGGGTCTACAAGCTCCGATGAGATTCATGCGTGTGAGAACGCGGCATACCGTTCGCTGTGACGAGCTGCAATGAAGAACCCTGAAGCGATCGGTCGTCCGGCGCGAACCGGTCCGAAAGTCCTCGCCATTCTGGAAGCAGGGTCGTGGATCCCGAGCGGAGTCGTTCGAGGTCTTCAGTACGCCCGCTGGTTCGAGGCGGAGGGATTCGACGTCGAGTTCGTCTCGCGACAGCCGATCGAGACCATCGACTATCTCGAGAATCCGAGACCAGCGCTGTTGCGATGGGTTCTCTGGAGGCAGCGCGTCAGGAGTGCCATCGTCGAGCGCGCCACCGCAGCCCGGGAAGCGGAGATCTTCGAGAAGGCAGCGAAGTCCGACGTCGTCTATCTCGTCAAGGTGACGGCACTCGGATTCATCGAGAGACTCCGTGCGGCGACCCGGGCCCGAATCGTCATGGATGTCGTCGATGCGGTCTGGCTGGATGACGACCGGCGCGGGGAGGAGGAGTTCCGTCGAACGCTTTCGATCGTCGATGCCGTGACGACCGATAACGCACTCACCGCGGCCTACGTGCGAGCCTGCAACCCTGAGTGCTACGTGGTCCCGGACACTCCGCCTCTCGACGTCTTCGACTCCCGCCGCGGCAGTGTCGTGCGACCCTCCAGCGACATCGTGATCGGTTGGATTGGTACGGCCAGCACCCTTTACAACCTCTACGAGATCTGGGAGGCGTTGGAGATCATCGGCCGCCGCAATCCGAAGGTCAGTCTGCGTCTGGTCGGCACGGGCTACGACCGCGCTCTGAGGCCTCCGTTCGAGCGAATCCGCTATTCGATTCTCCCCACGTATGACCAGCACACGATGGTCGACGAGATTCTCACGATGGACATCGGTCTCTTCCCGCTCCAGCGGGTCGAGCGTTGCGAGGTGAGGGGTGTGCTCAAGGCCGCCCTTTACATGAGCGGGGAGGCAGCCGTCGTTGCCTCACCGGTGGGACAGGTGCCGGAAGTGATCAGGCATGGCCAGAATGGAATGCTGGCTTCCTCACGGGAAGAATGGGTCGATCACCTGCAGACTTTGATCGACGACGAGCCGCTGCGCCGGCAGCTCGCAGAGAACGCGCTCACCACCGTCCGGGAGCGTTTCACGACCGAGCGAGGCTGGGCCATCCTGCGTTCAGTCCTGATGGGCGATGCTGGTGCGAGCCGGCAGGCTTCCCCCTTCGAAAGTCCCTGAGGCGTCCTCAGCGCCGGCTCGTGTCGCGTTCGAAGACGAGAGTCGTGGCCTGGCGCATGCGCATGTGCTCGGGGAACCCCTCCTGGGCGTACGTGCGCATGAGTTTCCTCCGCAGGATGCAGCGGTAGCCGGACGCCTTGGCCATCTCCAGGACCTCCTGCAATGAGATGAACCAGAAGGCGATCCGGGAGCCTGAGTGGTTGACCTGCGAAGTGGCGTAGGTTCTGGACTCGACGCCTGCGAACTTCTCCAGCACGACATGGGAGGCGTCGAGGCGCAGCAGGGACGTCAAGGTCGCCTTGTAGTCCGGGAGGTACTGAAGGGCGCTCTTCACGAAGATCACGTCTGCGCCGCGATGCTCCGGGCCAACCGACGTCGCGAATGTCAGGGCGGGGTGGGTAGTCTCCTCTGTACCCGCTGCCGAGACTTCGGCTGTTTCGATGACCTGGTACCGGATCGCGCGTCCGGAAAGGCCCTGCTGCAGGAAGAAGAATGACGCTCCGAATCCCCCGCCAAAATCGACGATGTGCAATGGATTCGAGGAGCTCAGGCGGCATAGAAGCATCAGGACGTCGTGCTCGGCGGCGAACTCCTCGTACCAGCGCCCCCCACGAACCGCTCGCAGCTCCGACGCAAGAGTCTCGCGCCAGGACGGATCGGTGAAGCCTTGACCCTCGACAGGAACGTCTTCGTATCGCTCGTAGATCCCCGTCCAGATCGCGGCCTCGGACCGCTCGAGTGCCCGGTCGAGCCGCCGGACGACCCGTTGCAGCACCTCGCGCACGCTCATCTCCGCGAGGCTCTGCCGATTCTCCGGCCGCTTCTGGAGTGGGGAGACGGGAAACGCATGGGGCGATCCCCGCCGAGTCGTGGTGGTGCTGAATCCCGCATTCGTTCCTACTCTGTTCGCTCCACGGTCCACGAGAGCAGGGGCGCAATTCTGCCGGGCGACTCGTACCCGCCGAACGCTCGGTTTACAACTCCCGACTCGTGCACATCGATGTTGACCCTGATGGGATTGATCAGGTGTCGGACGTTATGGATCCCGGCTTTGATGCGGAGTTGATAAGGGCGCGAGGCCAGCAGGTTCGCAGGAATCGTCGCGGTGGCGAGGTAGCGCCCGGGCGGCACGATTGGAGGTGGTGGGGCCGCGCCATTGTGGAGCGACTCGAAGATGAGAACTTCCTCCAGGTCATAAAGCTGAAAATAGACCTGCAATCCGAGTGTCGACTCGAACACCTCGAACCCGATCTCCACCTTCGTTTCTTCACCGTTGAACACGTGTCGGGTGTCAGTGTCCTTCTGCAGAGTTCTTATCGACGTGAGGCGAAAGACCGGATCGTGCTCGGAACTGGCGATGACCTCGGCCAGGTCTTCCCGTGCATCGTCGCTGGTCACGTGCTGCAGGTAGTGCGAAACGACAGCCGTTGGAGTACCGCGGTCGATGATCCTGCCCTGTTTCAGCCAGACCGCCCTGTTGCAGAGCGCCTTGACGGCCGGCATGTTGTGGCTGACGAACAGGACCGTACGCCCTTCATGAGCCACGTCACTCATCTTTCGAAGGCACTTGTTCTGGAACGAGGCATCACCGACCGCGAGGACCTCATCGACGATCAGGATCTCTGGCTCGAGGTGCGCCGCGACGGCAAACGCCAAGCGCATGTACATGCCACTCGAGTAGTACTTCACCGGGGTATCGATGAACCGGTCGATCTCGGCGAACGCGACGATCTGGTCGAACCGCTCCCGGATCTCGCGCCTGGTCATCCCGAGGATCGCTCCGTTCAGCTGGATGTTCTCCCGCCCGGTGAGCTCGCCGTGGAACCCCGTCCCGACTTCGAGCAGGCTCGAAACGCGGCCGCGCACCTCGATCCGGCCGGACGTCGGCTCGGTGATCCTGCTGAGGATCTTGAGCAGCGTCGACTTCCCAGCGCCGTTCTCGCCGATGAACCCGATCGCCTCTCCGTGGCGGACGTCAAACGAGACGTCATTCAGAGCCCAGACTTCTGCAGGAGGTTCCGCATCGGCTCTGGCCGCGGAACTGCGGAACGGACTCCGGAAGGCGTCGCGCAGAACCTCGCGGAAATTGCGCGCGTCGCGCCGTTCGCCGATCCGGTAGCGCTTCGAGACTCCCTGGCAGCGAACGGCGAATTCCATGTCAGATGACGTCCGCCATCATCCGTTCGAGCCGGCGGAAGTAGACGCCGCCGGTCCCGATCAGCACCAAGGCCATGGCGAGGGCCCAGGCGAGCGCGATCACCGGCACCTCGCGTCCGAAGAGTGCCGCGCGGAACGTCTCGACGATTCCTGCCATGGGGTTCAGCGCCACGAGTCCCCTCCAGCGCTCAGGCACCATGCTCAGGGGGTAGACGATCGGTGTCGCGAACATGAGCATCTGCAGCACGAATGGAACGACGTGGCGCAGGTCGCGAAACCGCACGACGAGAGCGCTGACCCAGAGGGAAACGCCGAAGGCGAGCAGCAGGGTGATCAGCGTGGCGACGGGAAGCCACAGGAGGCTTGCCGGCGCCGGGCTGATCCTGTGGAGCGCCAGCAGAGGCAGCAGCATCACGGCCGCGACCAGGAAATCGACGAAGACCGTCGCGACCGCGGCGGCCGGCACGAGGACGCGGGGGAAGTACACCTTGGTGATGAGGTGGGAGTTCCCGAGGACGCTCATCCCACCGTTCGAGACAGCAGACGAAAAGAGGGTCCAGGGCAGCAGAGCCGAATAGGCGAAGACCGAGTACGGGACACCATCTGACGGGAGCTTTGCCACCCGGCCGAAGAAGAAGGCAAACACGGCCATCGAGGCCAGCGGCTGCACGACTGCCCACGCGACGCCCAGCACGGTCTGCTTGTAGCGGACCTTCACGTCTCGCCAGACGAAGAAGAACAGGAGCTCGCGGTAACGCCAGACTTCGGGAAGGTCGACACCGCGCCAGCGGGAAGTCGGCTCGATGATCAAAGAGGGTTCGGTCGAAGCCTTCTCCACCGGGGCAGAATACCGCAATCGATCGACGGGTCGCCGCTCGGTGCGGGCGCCCGCAGCGTCCCGCATCGAGGTGATCGCTCACCCCCTTGATGCGGTAGCACCCATCACGACTCGATGTGTATCGGGACGGGCTCATCGGCATGAATGCCTGCAATACAATGCACCGGATTTTCGCGAAGGAGCGAACCGATGGCGGAATTACCCGGAATTGAACGCGAGACCCTGGACGTCGACGTCGTCATCGTCGGAGGCGGCCCTGCCGGTCTTGCCGCGGCCTACAAGCTCGCGCAGCTGATCCGTCAGCACAACGAGTCGGGAGCCGAGCGGAAGCTCGAGAACATCTCGATCGCGCTGCTCGAGAAGGGTAAGGAGATCGGTTCGCACGGAATCTCGGGAGCGGTCATGGATCCGCGCGGCATCGCCGAGCTGATGCCGGACTGGCAGGAGCAGGGCTTCCCGACCGAAGGAGCCGTCAGCTCCGACGCGTTCTGGTACCTGACCGAGAAGAAGAAGGTCGTTTCCCCGCTGACCCCGCCGACGATGCAGAACCACGGGAACTTCGTGGTCTCCCTCGGCGACGTCGTCCGCTGGATGGCGCCGATCGTCGGGGACATGGGCGTCGACCTCTTCGCAGAGTTCGCGGCGAGCCGGATCCTGGTCGAGAACGGCCACGTCGTCGGTGTTCGTACCGGTGACAAGGGCGTCGACAAGAACGGTGAGCCGAAGCCGAACTTCGAGCCGGGCGTCGACGTGAAGGCGAAGGTGACGATCCTCGCCGAGGGGCCGCGCGGAACGCTGACGAAGCAGCTCGCCGAGACCTTCGACCTCTACGCCGGACGCAATCCGCAGGTCTACTCGGTCGGCGTCAAGGAGCTCTGGCAGCTTCCGGATGACCGCTTCGCCCCGGGAAGCGTCGTCCACACGATGGGCTTCCCGCTCGACGGCGACACGTTCGGCGGAGGCTTCATCTACGGGATGAAGGACCGCATCGTCGACATCGGTCTCGTCGTCGGACTCGACTACAAGAACCCCGCGACCGACCCGCACGACCTCCTCCAGCGGATGAAGCTCCACCCCGCGATCAAGGAGCTGCTGCAGGGCGGCAAGATGATCGCCGCCGGTGCGAAGGCGATTCCCGAGGGCGGCTATTACTCGATGCCGAAGATGTACGGCGACGGCTTCATGATCGCCGGCGATTCGGCTGGCTATCTCAATGGCGCCCGTCTGAAGGGGATCCACCTGGCGTTCAAGTCGGGCGCGATGGCTGCCGAGACTGCGTTCAAGGCGCTTCTCGCCGACGACTTCTCGGCCGCGCAGATGAAGCAGTACGAGACCGAGTTCGAGGCTTCGTGGACGAAGGAGGAGCTCTGGAAGCAGCGCAACTTCCACCAGGGCTTCGAGTACGGCCAGCTGGCCGGAATGCTGAACATCGGCCTCGGCATGGTGACCGGCGGTCGCGGATGGGGCGTGTCGAACAAGCTCGTCGCGCATCCGGGCCACGAGCGGATGGACCGCATCCGCCGCTATTTCGGCAGCGAGGACCCGAAGCTTCCCGAGAAGGTGAAGTACGACGGCCAGTACACCTTCGACAAGGTGACCAACGTCTACAACGGCGGCGTGATCCACGAGGAGAACCAGCCGGCGCACCTGCTGATCCAGGACACCGAGGTCTGCATCACGAAGTGCACGTTCGAGTACGGCAACCCGTGCTTCCACTTCTGCCCGGCGAACGTCTACGAGCCGAAGCCGACGCCGGACGGGCGTGGCAAGGTGCCGTTCCTCAACTTCACGAACTGCTTCCACTGCAAGACCTGCGACATCATGGATCCCTATCAGGTGATCACGTGGGTGCCGCCGGAGGGTGGGGGCGGGCCGGAGTTCAAGAAGCTGTAGCCTTCATCCGCGAGTTCGCGCGTACCATTCGCCGGTGACTGACACGGGCTTGGCCGACGCGCCGGGTCGGGGCCGCGCGATGCGTTCGGGACGACTCGCGATCATCGTCGCCGCGGTGCTGCTCTCGCTGATCGCGCGATTGAACTGGGTCGGCGGACCGTTTTCCCGGGACGAGTCCGCCGCGATGACGGTCGCGCGCGAGATGCAGTTCGGCGAGCTGCCGAACGTGACGGCGTGGCAACAGCGGCACCCCGGAACGTATCTGTTCTACTTCGCCGCATCACTCGTTCCCGTCGGTGCCGATGCGCAGCTGGACCTGCTCGCAGCGACGGCGGTGGCGGTGACGGTCATCGCGCTGGGAAGCTGGTTGTTCGCGACCGTCAGTCCTCTCGCGGCTGCGTTCGGCGTGCTGGCCTATGCGATCGTCTCAGCAGATCTCGCGACGCAGGGGCAGACCGCGAACACGGAGCTCATCATCAACGCTCTGCTCACCAGCGCGGTCGCGCTTCTCGCCAGGTTCAGGAACGGACGTGCGGGGCTGGCCGCCGTGGTCGCAGCGGGGGTGCTCGTCGGGATCAGCGGCTCGATCAAGGAGCACACGGTTCTCTTCTGCCTGGTCATGGCATTCGTGCTCCTCCGGCCCCGCGGCGGACCCCGCTCGTTCGCTCCGGCTGGTGCGTTCGTGGTCGGAGCGGCGCTGCCGTGGCTCGCCATCGTCGGTGTGTATGCCCTTGCCGGCGAGATGGACGTGGTCATCGACACGTTTCTGTTCAACGCGTACCACGTGACGTTGCCGCTGAAAGACCTGCTGGCCGGGCCCCTTCTGCTCTTCACTCCGGGCCTCGGTCCATTGTGGGGAACGTGGCCCTTGTGGCTGCTCGCGCTGATGTGGGCGGGCGTTCGTGCGTCGGGCCGCGGGTTCTCCACCTACGGGGTCTCGTATCTGGCCGCAGCGGCCGGCATGATCGTGCTGCCCGGCTATTACTTCGCGCATTACTACCTGCTGGCGCTGCCGGCAGTCGCGGCTTGTGGCGCGGCATTCGTGCACGCAGTCGAGGAGCAGTCGCGGAAGAGAGCAGCGATACTGGCGGCAGCGGTCGTCGCGTTCGTAGCGTTGATGCAGGTCGCGTTCGCCACGGGTCACGTTCCCCTGGAAGTGAGGAAACTCGCGGTGACCGATGAGGGCACCGTCGCGCAGAGAGCGTTCGCGCGGGCGCTCGGGGAGAAGTGTCAGGGTGCGACCCTTCTGCTCTACGGCACCGACCACCAGTTTCACCTTTACTCGGCACTTCGTCCCGCGCAGCCGATTCTCTGGCTGAGCTACTACGACGCAACGCGATTCCGAGGGGCCGATGCCGGCGCGAAGCCGTTCCTGGATCGAGCGCTGAACACCCTGGCGAGCCGAGCTCCCGATCTCGTGCTGCTCCAGACGGAAGTGCGACTGGACGATGACCGCCCGGTCGCGCGCCGCCTCGCCACTCTGCTGCGTGAGGGGTACGAGACCGTGCCGGTCGTGTCCGTTGCCGGCAACACGCGTGTCTCGCTCGACCAGCTGCGTGCCGAATCCCTTTTCAGGCGCCGCGGCGGCGACGAATGCGGTCGACCGGACCGACACCAGTGACAGTGATGCGAGTCCTTTGGCTTATGCCTTAGGACTCGAGCCGGGAGACTCCTGGTCCTGACGGCGCGCGCGGATCACCAACGCGATGCCCGTGAGAATGATCCAGAGTGCCGCTGGAATGACGGATGCGCTGGATCCACGTCCGAAGATCCGCTCGCCGGCGTTCCCCGCGCCAAGCCACAACGCAACGTGGCCGGGCGTGCAGTCGGGGCCCGGGCTGTCCGGGCAGAAGAGATCCCGTGTTTCCTGCGAGACCGGCAGGTGAAGCAACGTGGGGAGGATGTAGCCGGTCACGGGTCGCTGAATTCCGTCCATGACCATCGGATCCACCGCAGTTGCGGCGAGGTTGATCGCAGCCCCCGCGGCGATCAGGACCACCCAGAGAACGCGCCAGCGGTCGCCGACGAACATCATCGGAATCGCCAGGAGAGGGACGATCGGAAGCAGATACCTCGGGCCGAACGCAGCCCCTCCATGCCAGCCGTTGAAGGATGCGTTGCTCGTGAAGAAGATGGCTGCGATGACGGCGATGGTCGCGAGCTCCGCCACGAACTTGTGCCGCCGCAGCGCCACGAACGCTCCCGGGATCGCGAGAAGCAGCGCCGGTGAGCAGTAGAAGAGCCCGCGGTACTCGGAGTGCATCAGCCAACGCAGCCGGGAGAAGAAGTGCGGCGCGCCGAAGAGACCCAGCACGAGGTGCTCCTCGGTGAACGCGCCGCTCTGCTGCGCGGGAGTCAGGAACGGCGAGCCGAAGGCCATCCACTGATAGAGCGCCAGCGCCGCCGCGAAGGGGACTCCGCCTGCAATGAACTTCACGAGGTGACGCGCCGAATATCGCACGGCGAGTCCCCCCATCGCGACGGCTGCGATCGCAGCGAGGAGGAAGGTCGATCCGGCGATGCCGGCTGCGACCCCTGCGAGCACCGGTCTCTCACGCAGGAGTACGAACGCGAGCAGCAGGAGGAGCGCACAGGGAACGTGAGCGAAGAACATCGTCGAGTACGGAAAGACGAGCGTCCCGAAGGCAATCGCGAAGGCGGTGACTGCAGCGCTCGTGCTCGTGACGCCCAGTCTGCGGCGACCGTAAAGGTAGAGAACTGGTGCGATGAGCGCTCCGCTCACTCCACTCAGCAGAATCGTCAGGAGACGCTTGCTGCCATTCGACGAGCCGCTGAAGCCGTCGACTCCACGTCTTCCCAACGCATGCTGAACCGAGTAGGGAATCGCCGCCATCGTCGAAAGCCCCGGCGGCTTGTTGCTGTAGAGATGCCCGCTGACGCCGGTGGAGACATTGATCGTCTGCCCGGCGAGACCGTCGAGCCGCACCGTCCCGTTCTCCACCATCGCGCGAGTGAGGGCGAGGTTCACCTCCTGGTTCGCGCCCCACCCTCCGTAGAAGTAGAGATACGGGACAAGGGCGATGATGAAGAGAGCAATCGACGTTCTCCGGTCGTTCACCGCGATCTCTTCTTCACGATGCGGTCGCCCGGTGCTCTCCCGATCGAGCGCGACTCGTTCCGTCGCCGGTTGGGTGCTCACTTTGAAATCTCGCTTTTGAGGCCGATGCCGGCTGAATCCCGCACCCGCGCGGCGTCTGCCGTGGCAGTTGCGCCTTCCTCCTCCGTCGTCCAGTACGACCGCAGGGAGGAGTAGATGCGCTTCTGCACGATGCGGCGCCGCAGCCGGCGGAACAGGGATGCCGGCCGCCAGGACCGCTCGAGGAACAGCGGCTCGTCGTGTTCCAGAAGCCAGCAGATCATCGCGAGTTTGTCTGGTCCGAGCATCAGGCGGCGGTGCTTCTCCCAGAGCACGATGTGAGCGACCAGCTCGCGGTCGATGTTCGAACGGACCGCCTCGTATCCGGGATCGAAGACGTGGTCGTGAATCAGCTCCGAGGACGGCTCGTAGCACGCTCGGAAGCCGGCGGATCGCGCTCGGAAGGCGTAGTCGTAGTCCTCGCCGAACCAGAGACGTTCGTCGTAGGGCCCGACCGACGCGAGGACCCGGCGTCGCATCGCGACGGTGCCGCCGAAGTGCTCGACTGCGACCCTCTGCGACACCTCCGGCGCGGAACGGTCGAGACCCGTGCCGATGTACTCGGGATGGACGAGGAACGGCTGCGACCAGCTGCGCGTCGGTCCCCGCTGAACGGTGGTGCTGTCCGGTTCCAGGAGCTTGGGCTGCACGATGTCGAATCCGGCGGAGAGCGCCTCCACGATCCCATCGTCCCATCGCGGCAGCGCTCTCGCGTCGTTGTCGAGGAAGGCGAGCACATCCGTCTCGGGAGGCAGGCTTGCAACGATCGCATTGCGGCCGGCCGAGGGCCCGCGGTTCGAGCCCAGGCGGACGACGGTGGTCCGCGACCGCTCTGCCAGATCGTCCAGCAGCCGGACGGCTGCGAGCTCGCGACTGCCGTTGTCCGCTACGACGAGGTGGAAAGGCCGCGTCGTATGCGCGTCGAGGGATTCGATGCAGGCCCTGGTCAGGGCGGCCCGATCGAATGAGATGACGCCGATGGCGAGAGACTCAACTGTCATGCGCCTGAGTCGAGCATCCTAGCAGGCGGCTGTTACAGCAGGGCGGCGGAGGGGGGTGAGAATTGGCGCGCCCGTCCCCTCTGTTGGACCCGGCACGCTTTTCGTTAGGTATCCTCGCGGCGAACCTTTCCCGCCAGAAGGACGTAGAGCAGGAGACGCATGACGACTCAGCCGGTTCCGATCGCCCGGTCGTTCGACCGCATCGCCGAGTTGCAGGCGAACGTCGAGAAGGTCATCCGTGGCAAGACGGAGGTGGTGCAGTTCTGCATCGCAGCGCTCCTCGCCAAGGGTCACATCCTGCTCGAGGACGTGCCGGGTGTAGGGAAGACCACCCTCGCGCACGCGTTGGCCCGTTCCCTGTCACTGGAGTTCCAGCGGATCCAGTTCACGAGCGATCTGCTGCCGGCCGACATCGTCGGCGTCACGATCTTCAACCAGGACCTCCAGGAGTTCGAGTTCGTTTCCGGCCCGGTTTTCACCAACGTGCTGCTCGCGGACGAGATCAACCGTGCCACTCCGAAATCGCAGTCGGCCCTCCTCGAGGCGATGAGCGAGGGGATGATCTCGATCGAGAAGCGGCGCCTCGCGCTGCCGGATCCGTTTCTCGTCATCGCGACGCAGAACCCGATTGAGCACGTCGGGACGTATCCGCTTCCCGAGTCGCAGCTCGACCGCTTCCTGATGAGGCTGACCATCGGCTATCCGAGTGCGGGCGACGAGAAGAACCTTCTCCGCGCCGGGGGCGCGCAGGATGCGCTCGAGCACCTGGCGCCGGTGCTCGATACCGAGGAAGTTCGGTACCTGCAGGCGCGAGTGAGCTCGATCCACATGAACGATCCGCTCCTCGAGTACCTGATGACGATCGTCCAGACGTCGCGGACCCATCCCGACGTGGCGCTCGGCGTCTCGACCCGCGGAGCGCTGACGTACTTCAAGGCCTGTCAGGCCCTCGCGATGGTGAGCGGGCGCGACTTCGTCATCCCGGAGGACGTGAAGAGGCTCGCCAGTCCCGTGCTGTCGCACCGGATCGTCATGAAGGACCGGCGGATCGGCCGCGGAGACCACTCACCCGAGGCCCGTTTCATTGAACGCGTGCTGAGCGAGACTCCCGTCCCGCGCTGATCCCGCCCGGAGAGCGCCACCGTGTCCGCCTCTGCCGCCGAAAGCCCTGGTCGCTCGAGATCGCCCTTCTCGTGGGAATTCAAGGGCGTGGTCCGGTTGACGAAGACGGGGACGACCTACGTCCTCTTCACGATCGTGATCGCCGTTGCGGCGCTGAATACGGGGAACAACCCGCTCTACATCGGCCTCGCGTTGATGCTGGGCTGCCTTCTCCTCTCCGGCCTCGCATCGAAGGGAGGCCTCAAGCATCTGGAGGTCGAGCTTCGAAGCGTCGACCAGCCGTGGGCGGGCCGGCCGGCCGACGCGATCCTGCTCGTGCGGAACCGCTCGCGGATCTGGAACGTGCGCGACGTGCTGATCACCTCGGCGGAGCTCGAGCGGCCGCTCCTGATTCCGATTCTTCCGCGTCGCAGCAGTCAGGAACTGATCGTCTCCTTTCTCTTCGAGCGCAGGGGTCATGTGACGCTCAAGACCCTCGACTCCTACACGCGCTATCCATTCGGCTTCTTCCTCAAGAAGCGACGCCTGAAGATCGAGGGCGAGGTCGTTGTGTTTCCGCGGCTGCTCGGGGACGACGCCATTCGCGACCGGTACCGCCCGCTTGCGGGCGATCAAACGACCGCGAATCGCCCCGGGCCGGGCTCGGACATCCACGGGTTCCGGGACTACGTCCGCGGGGACTCGCTCCGGCAGATCTACTGGAAGAAGTCCGCGAGCATCGGCCGGTGGATCACCAAGCAGACCGATCTCGATGCCCACCGCGCGGTGCAGGTGGCGGTCGACACGTACAAGCCGATCTCCGTGAGCGAGGCCGACTTCGAGGAGATGGTCAGCGCGGCCGCGACGTACATCTTCTCGGCGAACCGCCGCGGGATCGATGTGACGCTGACGATGCCGCGGACGACACTCCGGGCTCGCGAGGGACAGCCGGCCAACGCCCTTTTCGCCTCGCTCGCGACGGTCGCCCCGTCCTTCGAGCCGGTGCACTTCACACTCGAGCGCAGTGCGATCCTCTTCAGCGTGGGACGGGACGATGAGCCGAAGAGCGCGTGAGATCGAGACGCTGCTGCTGACCATGCTCGCAGCGGCCCCGCTGTATCTCACGCGGGCGGCCGGGATCGTGCCGCTGATCGTCTTTCACGTGCTGATGGCGGCCATCGTCGTCCGAGTGGCGACCGGACGCGGCCCCGAGATCCTTCCCCCGCTGGTCATGAAGGTGATCGCCATCGCCTACGTCCCGATCTACATCCTCGACGCCGCGGTTCTCTCGCACAGCG
Source organism: Thermoanaerobaculia bacterium (assembly GCA_049298815.1). Taxonomy (GTDB): domain Bacteria; phylum Acidobacteriota; class Thermoanaerobaculia; order Gp7-AA8; family Gp7-AA8; genus JBAQWH01. Next base: position 25,480 of record JBAQWH010000309.1, read on the forward strand.
CCATCGCCGCATCCACACATCTGGTGCTCTTCATCGCCCTCTATCAGCCGATCGAGTCGCTGCGGTCGAACAATCAGCGGCAGCGGATGCTGACGACGGCGCTGATCTTCGTCGCGAGCCTCGCGACCTCGACCCACATCTCGATCACGCTCTTCGTCCTGCTCTTCGGCTTCCTGATGTTCCGGCAGATGATGTACGTGAGCCATCTCGACACGGTGGGCTCGATCGACCGCCGCTACATCGAGGCGCCGTCCGGCTCCGCCGCCGTCTTCTATCTCCTCGGCGCCGCCGCGATCGGAGTCGTCCTCTTCCCGTTTCTGCCCCGCGTCCGCAACCCTCTCATCCAGGGGATCAGCGGAGCGCTCACCGGAGCGACGACCGGCCTCAGCGAGACCATCAACCTCAACGAGCAGCGCTCCTCCTCGAACGACGCGACCGTGGTGGCCCGCGTCTGGATGAGTCAGCAGACGATCCCGTTTTTCACGCCGCTGCGACTCCGCGGAACGGTGTACGACCGGTTCTATCGCGGAGAGTGGAGGCAGAGCCGTATCGGCGGGCTCAGACACGTCCCATCACGGGACGGGCGCCACCACCTGGCGAAGCCGTCCGGCATCACCCGGTCGGCGGTCGTGCAGATGCGACCCATGCGGGGAAGGCTCTTCTTTCCGACCGGCACCTACGTGGTCACTGGACTCCCGACCGTGTACGAAGGACCTCACAGGGAGAACTACTCGATCTTCCAGCAGCGCTCGGAGGTGGTGACGTTCGACGTGAGGATGGCGTTCAACGTCGCTCCGATCGAGGAGCAGCTGGTCTCGATCCCGGCCTACCCGCTCACCCCCGCCGTCGTGGCGCTGGCCCGGCAGATCGTAGGGAACGAGCTGTCGCCGTCGCGCAAGGCGGCCCGCATCGAGGCGTACATGCTCCGCAACTTCCGGTACGTCGCGAATCCGGCCGACCTTCGCGCCGAGGGGATGGGGGTCGAGCAGTTCCTGCTCGAGACCCGGGCCGGCCACTGCGAGTACTTCGCCGCGGGCATGGTCGTCCTGCTTGGGGCGGTCGACGTTCCCGCGAGAATCGCCGGCGGTTTCTACGGCGGCCGCCTCAATCCGCTGACCGGCTACTTCACGATCCGTCGAGAGGACGCGCACGCCTGGGTCGAGGCCTGGGACGGCACCAAGTGGCTGACTTACGATGCAACGCCACCCTCCCTGCGGCCCGGGAGCGCAGCCGCCGGGCTGTTCGGTGTCTACGCCTCGGCGATCACCGATTCGATCAACTACTTCTGGGACCGCTACGTGCTGACGTTCGGCCTGGGCGACCAGATCACGCTGATGGCCGACCTCATTACCGCGGCGAAGAGCGCCACGCTGGCCGCGCGGCGGAACGTCGCCGCCGGGC
>JBAQWH010000310.1:0-3861 GCA_049298815.1 Thermoanaerobaculia bacterium
GGGTTCGACCCGGGCCCGGTCGCGGCGAAGATCGGACTCTGGTGCGGCGGCATCGAGCAGCCGCTCGTCGTCGACACCGGCAAGGACGGCCGCTTCGACCTTGCGGACTTCGTCGAGTTCTACGGCCTAGGCCTCGACACCGCCTCCACCGCCGCACGGGCCTACTGGCTGCGCGCAAACGGCAGCGAGGCACGCTACTCGGCGCGTCCGTTCCAGAGCCTCAAGGCGCCGGTGTTCTCCGCCAGCGTCCCGTTCACCGTTCAGCGAACCGATCGCTGGTTCTTCGTCTCCTACATCACCGGCAACCCCGAATGGGACGGCTGGGCCGGAGTGGCGATCGGGTTCGGTGGAACCGAGGACCGCGACTTCACGCCGACCGTCGTCGAGCTGAACGTCGAGAACCTCGATCGCGGCTCGCCGCAGAATGCGACGCTCTCGCTCGACCTCCAGGGCATCACGTACGGGAGACACATCGTCGACGCGTGGGTCGGTGGCCGTCCGGTCGGGACTGTGGTCCTCAACAATCAGGAGAAGAAGACGGTTGCGTTCTCCTTCTCCACGGCGTGGCTTCCCGACGGGAACGTGCGCCTCAACCTCCGGTCGCGGAACGGCTGGGAGGACTACAGCGGCCTGCAGAGCGCGCGGCTCACGTATCCGCACCTGCTGCGCGCGCAGGACGGTCTCTTTCAGGCGGCGCTGCCGCCGCAGTCGAGCATCACGGTCGACGGATTCGCACCGGGTGCGATCCGGGCGATCGACGTCACCGACCCGCTTGCCCCCGAATGGCTCGACGTGAAGACCACGCCGGACGGCGCCGGCTTGAAGGCATCGTTCGTCACTCCTCCCGGCGCGGGCGACCGCACCGTCCTCGTCGTCGGCGAGAACCGTTTCCTCGGCGCGCCCGAGATGGCGCCGAACCGGCCGTCGTCGTGGACCGCGCAGGCCTCCACGCTCTCGGCCGACATGGTGATCGTCACGCACGGCGCCTTCGCCGAGGCCGCCCGGACTCTCGAAGCGTTCCGCGACGCCCGCGGCATCGCCACGACCGTCGTCGACGTCGAAGACATCTATGACGAGGTGAGCTTCGGGATCCGGAGCGCGGACGCGATCCGCAACTTCCTGCAGTCGACCTCGAGCTGGGCGCAGCGTCCCCGTTTCGCGATCCTCCTCGGCGACGCGAGCTCCGACCCGAGGAACTACTTCGATCTCGGCCTGGCCGACTTCGTCCCGACGAAGATGTTGACCACCGAGTACGAGAAGACCGCCGCGGACGACTGGTTCTCCGACTTCGACGACGACGACATCGCCGACATCCCGATCGGTCGCATCCCTGCCCGCACCGCCGCGGAAGCCGCGACGATGATCTCGAAGATCACCTCGCGCGCCACCACGGGGACATGGCTGGACCGCGCGGTCTTCGTCGCCGATGCAAACATCGGCTGGAACTTCGAGCGCTCGGTCGACCTCGCCGCGGCGTATCTTCCGGCCACGACCTCGGCCCAGAAGATCCGGCGCGGGCGAGGCGAGATCGGGGCGCTGATCCCGGCCCTCGACGCCGGCGCGTTCCTCGTCGAGTACATCGGTCACGGCACCGTGGGCCACTGGACCGGATCGTTCGGCCAATCGCAGGCGCTCGCGATGACGAACGGCGACCGGCTGCCGGTCGTGATCACCATGACCTGCCTCAACGGCTATTTCCACGACATCTACCAGGACAGTCTCGCGGAGGCGTTCCTCAAAGCGCCGAACGGCGGGGCCTCCGCCGTGTGGGCGTCGTCGTCGCTGACCTACCCGCACACGCAGGAGATGATGAACAACGAGCTGATGCGGAGGCTGTTCGCTCCCGGCTCGACCCTGACGATCGGCGAGGCGATGGCGCTCGCCAAGCGCGCCATGAACGACCGCGACGTCCGGAGGTCGTGGATCCTCTTCGGAGATCCGTCGATGTCGGTGAGGTAGAAACGCCGGACTTGTGAAGGGCGGACCTCCAGATCCGCCCGCGCATGGCGAGATCTCGCCCCCTTCGCCCTCTGTGCACCTCTGTGTTCTCTATGTCTCGGTGGTGAACCGAACGTGGATTCACCACAGAGGCACAGAGAACACAGAGGTGCACGGAGTATCGCCGTCAAGGCGCCGCGGTGGGGTTCACGCGTCATCCTCGTCCGCAACACGCGTCGTCGGGATAACATAACCGTTCTGATTAATTATATATATAAATCAGCACGTCATTTTCGCGCTCCCTACGCCGTGAAGAAGTAGACGAGGGTCGCGGCAATCCCGGTGATGATCGCGAGTCGCATCGCACTGTCCCGCAGGTGCGCGCCGGTCACGTCGAGCCCGATCGCCCGATACATGCAGCTGTGGCAACGGCGGAACTGGAGGGGGAAGAGCTGCACGAGCGCGTATTCGAACGCCGACCGTGGCCGCGAAGGACGGGAATCCACTGAGGTGCACGATGCACACCTCATCACTGCGCTGGTTGTCATTTGTACTCCGCTGAAGGGAGCTTTGTTATAGCACAACGCTGACGGGCCGGCGCGGGGGGGAGAGTTGGATTTTGGAAGGGGCGCAGAATCCGCGCTCAGCCGGCGGACGGGACTCCGGCGGAGGTCCGTGCGTGCTCGAGCCGGAGCTGGTCGAGGAGGTCATCCTTCTCGCGCCAGAGCTCGGCGATCCACTGCTGCGCGCGCTTGCGGAACTCGGGGTCGGCCGCGTAGTTCCCGCTCACCAGATCGTCCGGAATCTCCCTCTCCCGGACGTGCACGACGACTCCGCGCATCCTCCCCGAGAGCATGCCGAAGAAGGTCGGCGCGCCGTGCGGGTAGAAGAGCGTCACGTCGAGGAGCGAGTGGAACCGCTCCCCCATCGCGTTGAGCGCGAGCGCGACGCCGCCGGCTTTCGCCGAGAGGAGGTTGCGATAGGGCGAGCCCTCGGCGTTCTGCTTGTCGCGCGTGAACCGCGTCCCCTCGAGGAACGTCATGACCGCGGTCGGAATCAGCGAGAACTTCTCGCAGGCGCGCCGGATCGCAGCGAGGTCGTCTCCCCGCCGCTCGGGGTTCGCCTTGAGGAACTCGGGCGAGTGACGCTTCATGAAGGGGAAGTCGAGCGCCCACCACACGAGGCCGATCAGCGGGACCCAGATCAGCCGCCGCTTGAGGAAGAACTTGAGAAAGGGAACCCGGCCGATGAAGACCTTCTGCAGAACGAAGATGTCGGCCCAGCTCTGGTGGTTCGAGATCACCAGGTACCACTGCTTCCGGCTGAGCTCTTCGACGCCGCGGATTTCCCATCGCACACCGACGAGGAGCGCGTCGTTGTTCCGGATCCACTGCTCCGCGACCGCGTTGAGCAGCGCGTCGACGCGGCGCCGCACCGCGATCGCCGGGATCGCCAGCTTCACCACGGCGAACATCAGCAGCACGCTGCCGACGACGAGCGTGTTGAGGGCCAGCAGGACGCTGCCTGTCAGTCCGCGAAGGGTCTTCACCCGGGCATTGTCGCCGAAGACGCCCGCGGCTACTTCACCTCAATGGCGTTGCTGAACTCGGATGTGTCGATGCCGTGACAGCCGAACTCCCAGTAGCAGTAGGCCAGAGAGGTCGTCGCCGTGAGCAGCCAGCCGCGAAGGTCGTCCTTGATCTCCGTCCTGAAGCGGCCGTTCGTGAACGTCACCGGAGTCCAGGTCGCGTATGAGAAGGTCGGCCGCTCGCCCTCCACCGAGCCGTCCGCTTCCCGCGCAACGCTGACGAAGAACTCGAGGTGCATCTCGTCGCCGGTCGGTCCGCTGGGCGGGTCGAACGCCGGACGGCCAGCGCCGAGGTCGCCCTCGATGACCGTCACCCCGCGGGCCGGGTCGTACAC
>JBAQWH010000311.1:0-2965 GCA_049298815.1 Thermoanaerobaculia bacterium
CGGCGTACGGCCTTGCCGGACGAGCGCGATCAGCTTCTTCTTGAATTCATCGGGGTACGCTTTGCGTGTCTTTGCCATCGTGGTTCACCTTCATGTTCTGGTGTCCACGAAACCGGGTCAACTCCAAGTTGCTCTACTCCATCATCGTGGTCGGTCTCTTTGTGAACTCCCTAGCTCCGAAGTCGCGACCGTAGCCGCCCAACTCTGCCGCTGCACCGGAAGAGGCCGGGGCCACTGGTACCGTAACTTGCTAGACGTGCGGGCCTTGCCGGTTAGCGGCGCGCCGTTGGGCGGCTCAACGAACCAACCATGACACGCATTTTCACCGACACCAACATCCTGCTTCACGGAAAGCGCGAAGAATCGGGTTGTCGAGGTCCGGATAAGCGTGCAGGCCGCGGAGCCCAACTCGGCCGCTGAACGCGACGAGGCCCGCGTCACAGTCGGGGCAACTTGCTAGACTCGTGCGAGCCGGCCTCGCCGGCTGGCGGCGGGCCGTTCCGCGGCGAACACGAAGGCGCCGACAACTTGATCTCCCATCCTAACGAGAATCGGAATTGTCCCTATGGGAAGGGCGTTTCGGGCATTCGAGTGCCGCGACTTCGGCGCCTGTGATCGCACCGACGACTGAACTCGATCGTGGTGCGATCAGAGGTGGCCGAGCGGTCTAAGGCGCTCGACTGATAATCGAGTTGAGGTGAAAGCCTCACGCGGGTTCGAATCCCGTCCTCTCTGCCGAGCCCCGTGCGAAAGCGCGGGGCTTTTCAGTTGGTCAGGCGCGCAAGCCGAACGCTGCACGGACCATTCGGTCGCCCCCCCCGGTTCGATTCGCGTGCCCTCAAACTGGCGACGGTCGTAGACTTGCTCTGTGTTCGAAGACTGGATATCGAATGCCGCAAAGCGGTCACTTGCGGTTGCGATCGAGTTCGACCGAATTCTGGATGCCCACCGAATTGTCTCAGCTGCTGTGGGCACGATCTGGCTCGCCGACCAAGAGAGGCGACTTCACCTCGGCGGTCGAACGGTCGCCGATGCCCACCCGCTCCATCGTGCTCTGGCCGCGACGACAGACACCGCCATCGCAGAGGTGTGCGAGCTGTCGCAATATCTGGGCGCTTTTCAGAACGATCCAGCGCTCAACGCCGTTATTCAAGATCTGCGAACTGACAAGTACGACGCCGTTCTGCAGGAGTTGGCTTTTGCCTACCGGTGGCAGGCCGGCGGCGCAGCAGTGTCACTGAGGCCCGCCACGCCAACCGGCGAGGCGGACTTTCAAGCAACGATTGATGGGCTCGCCTTCACTGTCGAAACCAGCCTCTTTCCCTCCGACGTGACGAAGGACCTTCGATTCCGCCTGCCACTGGTGATCAGCGATGCAATCGACGCAGCAGCACCTCTCGACAGGTCGATCACGCTGAAATTTCGGCTTGACACGCTACCGCCAGGAAACGTGGAGGCGGAGGTGCGCGCGTGGACCAAGTCGGCGGTCTCCAACTTCCAGAGCCATGGAGTCGCGGAGTTCCGCAACGAACACGTTGCGATCTCCGTCGAGCTCACGACAAGTGAGAGCGAAGGGAATCCGTTTGAACTCGACGAGTACAGGCGGGTAGTTAGCGCGCGAGACCACGAGTGGAACCTCTTCTTCCGGCATGTTACCCGCGAGCAACCGGAAGGCTTGCCGCTTCATCGACTCTCAGAGGGTCGAGAAGTGGCGGAAAAGGCTCGAATATTCGCGAAGTTCCCGATCCCGGAGGTGGATCCGGTACGTGACATCATGCGAAAGGTCAGGAAGGAAGTGAGGCAGCTATCGGGGATCGTGGGGCCTCGCGTCGTGATACTTGATGCGTCTCTCTACGGAGATGTCAACGACCTCCGGTCCGGAGCGCTTGAGTCGGAGTTCCTCCGGCTGATGCGCAACATTCCGGAGCTAGCCGCGGTGTTTGTCACCATGCGCCGATGGACCACCGCGCTCCGCTTCAAGTACTTTTCGATCTTTGCGCCCAATCCACACTCGATCTACCAGATACCAGCGTGTTTCATGCAGCGTATGGCGATGAAGGACTGGAAGTGGGATTTTGTCGGGAATCATGAGTATCCCGACCTCGGTCCGAAGGAAGCAGCGCGCTACTACGCAGATCGTGTTCCCCCGCCGGGGTAGATGGTTAGTTAGACACTCGCTCGGCGGTACATCAGCCGCCGGGAACATCGCCCAGCTTAGCCGCTGCACCGGGCGAGGCGCCGCGTCACGATCCTGGCAACTTGCCAAACTATTCGGTGCGGGCCTCGCCGGTGAGCGGCGGTCGGTTGGGCGGCGACGCGAGAGCCATGCACGAAAAGATCAGGATCGTCTTTGCCAGACCAGAAGGTCAATGTCGTCCCGTCGAGACCATCACAGAGCTGGTGAACGCCGGTCGGTTGCGCCGCTGGCGACCGGATCCGACCGATACAGGAGATTGCGAAGAGTCGTGCTACGACCTCGCTTCCGATCTCGTAGAGAACGGTCACAGCGATTTTCGCATCGTGAGCGGACGTATCCGAAACGACAACGGTCGCGTGAAGCACATGTGGCTAGAGTGGGACGGATTTGTCCTCGATGTCAGTAATGCTGGCGCTCGCAAAGGTGTGTATCTCGCGCAGGATATGGCAACACAGCTCGCGATTTGGACACCCTTGATGGTGAAGCGCTGGCATCCGCATGCGTTCCTGAAGAAGTTCATCCGGAAGTAGCCGTTCCGGGGAAGACGCCGCACAACTCGCCGCTGCAGCCGACGGCAACCGCTGCGCGCTCGTCGTAAGTGCTACTCTTTCGCGTGCGGTTGCCGCGGCTGAGCGGGAGGCTGAGGCTGCCCCGGTTTCGTGCACAGGTTGGTATTAGGGCGTCGACGCGGAACCGTGACGACGCGGCTTCGATGATAGTTGAGCAGATGCGTGCGCGGTAAGCGACGCCGCAGCGTGAGCGAGGCGG
>JBAQWH010000312.1:0-3434 GCA_049298815.1 Thermoanaerobaculia bacterium
CCCATCAGGAGGCCGCCGCCGAACGCGAAGGTGAGCCGCCGCGCGATCGAGATGCCTGCGCCGCGGATCACACCGATCCGAAGGCGACCCGCGCTGTAGGCCGCGAAGAGTCCTCCGAGGAAAACCCCGAGGACCTCGAAGACGAGCCAGTCGTCGAGGACGCTGGCCCGGTCGCCACGGGTGTTCGCGAGGTTGGGGTTCGCTTCCACGTGCGCCGGAGCAACGACCTCCGCGATCGCGACGCCGAACCGGGTGGCAGCTCCCGACGCACCGAGCCCGTGGCCCATCACGAGGAACGACGTGAGGAGCACGAGGCCGAGCGCGAAGCCGGCAACGTAGGGATTCCAGAAGGGACGTTCTGCAGGGGGTCCTTCGCCGCGGTTCGCCGGCTCAGGATGATAGTGAAGATCGTTTGTCGTCATGGCGTACCTCAGATGAGGAAGTAGAGGTTCGGGCTGGTCCCGGCCTCCGGTTGAAGCGTGGTCGAGCGGCGCTCGCGCAGAAGCCTGGCGACCTCGCTGTCGGGATCGTTCGCGTCGCCGAAGGTGATCGCAGTGGTCGGGCAAACCGACGCGCAGGCGGTGGTCTCCCCTTTCGAGGTCCGGTGCGAACAGAAGGTGCACTTGTCGACGTAGCCGTCCGGGTGCACATAGCGCGCGTCGTACGGGCACGAGGCGATGCATGCCTTGCAGCCGGTGCAGAGGTTCCGGTCGACGAGGACCACGCCTCCGTCGCCCTTGTAGCTCGCGCCGGTCGGACAGTTCGTCACGCACGGCGCGTCGCTGCAGTGGTGGCAACGCTCCGACCGGATCTGCATCGAGAGGTTCGGGTACGTCCCGGTGGTCTCGGTCGTGATCCAGTCGCGGAACGCGCCGTCCGGGACGGCGTTCTCCGACTTGCACGCGAGGACGCACGCGTTGCATCCGACGCAGCGGCGGGTGTCGACCGCCATCGCGTAGCGTTTCCTGATGATCTCGAATCGCATGGTCATGCCTCCGGCCGAAGGACGCGCACGAAATTCACGCTCATGCCGGTCCCGCCCATGATTGGATCGGTGTTGTATTTGGAGACGAGCGGACTGTCGGATGCCCCCTTGCCTCGAGCGAACTTGAGTCCTTTGGCCGTGTGGCCGAAGCCGTGGACCATGTAGACCGCATCGCCGCGGATCCGCTCGGTCACCTTCGCCCTGATCGGCGCGCTGCGGATGCCGTCCTGGTTCTCGACCACGACGTACTCGCCGTCGCCGAGCGGCTTGTCTTCGAAGCCGGGGAGCGTGTGCGCAGCGACCGTGTTGATCCAGAGCTCGTTCTCGGCGTCGATCTCACCGAGGAAGCGGTTGTTCGTCGTCCGTCCGAAGGTGTGGACCGGCGAACGGCCCGTGAGGAGGCGGAACATCCCGGCCGGCGGCTCTTCGTGGGCCGTGTAGTCGGGAAGCCCGCCGAAGCCTGCCGCCTCGAGGATCGAGCTCTTGAGCTCCGCCTTCGTGGACGGCGTGTCGAACGAGATCGCGAGGCCGTCTTCTTCGCAGTACGGAACCTTCTCGCCGTTGATCACACCGCGCGTGACGAGCGTTGCGTAGTCCTGCCCCGCCGCGTTCATCCGCCACTTGATGACTTCAGTCGGATCTGCGAACGAGAAGTCGCTCTCGAGGCCGAGACGCTTCGCGAGCTCCTTCGCAATCCACCAGCCCGGCTTCGACTCGTACATCGGCTCGACGGCCGGCTGGCGCATCGCGATGAACGGCTCCTTCCACGCGGGCGACCAGAGATCGTCGTGGCGCTCGAGGTAGGTCGACTCCGGCAGCACCACGTCGCTCCATCCGGTGATCTCCGCGGGGAGGACGTCGATCGTCGCGATGAAGTCGAGCTCCTGGATCGCCTTTTCCGTGTTGCGGGGATCGGGAAGCGACTGGAGGAGATTCGTCCCGTAGACGAGCCAGCCGTGGAGCTGATAGGGGGCCTTGCCGGGGATCGTCGCGTCGCAGACGCCGGACGCGAGGGTCTCGTCGGCGAGCGGATAGAGACTCGGCTGGTGACGGTCGGCGACCGTCTTGTCCTTCGCAGAGTTTCCGCCCGGATACTTCGGAACCTCGATGGCGCTCGGGAGAACGTAGCCGCCGCGGCGTCCCCAGCTGCCGAGGAGCGCTGCGAGGATTGCGACGCCGCGGAGCCGCTGCGTGTCGTCGCCGTACCACGTCGCATGGCGTCCGGGGTGGATCAGCGAGGACGGGCGGAAGCCCGAGATGAAGCGCGCCGTCTCGCGGATCACGTCGGGCGAGATGCCGGTGATCGGATACGCCCACTCCGGCGTCTTGTTGGCGACGTGCTTCACGAGGTCGTCGAGACCGGTGGTGTGCTGCGCGACGTAGTCGACGTCGTAGCGCTTCTCCGCGAGGATCACGTTCATCCAGGCGAGGAGGAGGGCGATGTCGGTCCCAGGCTTGATCGGGAGCCAGTACTTCGCTTTCGAAGCGGCGACCGAGAAGCGGGGGTCGACGACGACGAGCTGTGCACCGCGCCCGATCGCAGTCGCGAGCTCCTGCACCTGCGTGTTGTGCATGTTCTCGCCGAGGTGCGAGCCGAGGAGCGTGATGCATCGGGCGTTCTCGATGTCGACCGCTTCGGGCGAGCCGACGCCCTGGCCGAAGGTCAGCGTGAAAGCGACGTCGCGCGGACCGCGGCACTGCGCATACGACGGAGCCGCCACGTTCGGGCTGCCGTACGACTGCATGAGGCGCGTGAACCACGAGCCGCCCCAGCCGTGCGTGAAGAGCGCGAACGCCTCCGGGCCGTACTTCGTCCGGATCGCGTCCATGCCGCGCGCGGTCTCGTCGAGGGCTGCGTCCCAGGAGACTTCCTGGAAGACGTCCTCGCCGCGCTTCTGCCGCCGGAGAAGCGGCTTCTTGAGCCGGTCCGGGTCGTACAGCAGACCGATGCCGCCGGTGCCGCGCGGACAGAGGCGGCCTTTCGAGAGCGGATGGTCGGGGTTGCCTACGATCTTGGTGACGACTCCGTCCTTGACGTGGGCGAGGACGCCGCACTTCCAGAAACAGAGCTCACAGAACGTCGGGACGACGCGGTCGCCGTCAGTCTTCGGGTCGTGGATCGCCTGCGCTTGAAGGTTCCACCAGTTCGTCGGCAGGCCGGTGCCGGCTGCCACCGCTCCTGCTGCTGCACCGATCTGAATGAAACGCCTTCGAGTGAAACTCATGTCGCCTCCTGGGGTCTGGACCTGGAGGGGACAGAAGCGGTGGGGGTGCCACGTCGTCCGGAAAAGACCGGCGCCGTGTTTTCAGCGAGTTAGCTCAGGGATGGGCCGAAGGTCGTTTGAAACACGGAACGTCGCGTTGCAACGTTTGGGGCGAACGGTGAAACAGAGTGGGAGGACCGAATAGGACGAATAGGACCGATAGGACCTATAGGACCTATAGGACC
>JBAQWH010000313.1:0-3338 GCA_049298815.1 Thermoanaerobaculia bacterium
GCCCACTGCCCACTGACCACCGACCACTGGCCACTGGCCACTGACCACTGACCACTGACCACTGACCACTGGCCACTCCCCCGCGATACGATCCATTCATGGACGAACCGAAGATTCACGCCACCACCGTCATCTGCGTCCACCGCGACGGCAAGGTCGCTCTAGCCGGCGACGGGCAGGTCACGATCGGCAACACGGTGATGAAACACGGCGCGGCGAAGGTGCGCCGTCTCTACGGCGACCGCATCCTCGCCGGATTCGCCGGCTCTGCGGCCGACGCCTTCGCACTGTTCTCCCGGTTCGAGGCGAAACTCGAGGAGTTCCGCGGCAACATGGAGCGCTCCGTCGTCGAGCTCGCAAAGGACTGGCGAATGGACAAGTACCTCCGTCAGCTGCAGGCGATGCTGATCGTCGCGAACGCGGAGAAGGCGTACCTGGTCTCCGGGACCGGCGATCTGATCCAGCCGGACGACGGAATCCTGGCGATCGGTTCGGGCGGGCCGTACGCCCTCGCGGCGGCGCGGGCGCTGATGAAGCACACCGAGATGAGCGCTTCTGAGATCGCCACCGAATCCATGAAGATCGCCGCGGCGATCTGCATCTACACCAACGACAACATCACGGTCGAGAGCCTCTAGATGGTCATTCACCTTTCGGGACAGACGGACGAGATCACGCTGCTCGACCCGGAGCGGCTCACCCCCCGCGAGATCGTGCGCGAGCTCGACAAGTACATCGTGGGGCAGAACGCGGCGAAGCGGGCGGTCGCGATCGCGCTGCGCAACCGCTGGCGTCGCCAGCAGCTTCCGGCCGACCTCCGCGACGAGGTCGCGCCGAAGAACATCATCATGATCGGGCCGACCGGCGTCGGTAAGACGGAGATCGCGCGGCGGCTCGCACGCCTCACGCGTTCGCCGTTCCTGAAGATCGAGGCCTCCAAGTTCACCGAGGTCGGCTACGTCGGGCGCGACGTCGAGTCGATCGTCCGCGACCTCACCGAGATCGGCATCAAGCTCGTCCGCGACGAGAAGAGCCGCCTCGTGCGCAGTGCGGCCGAGCGGAACGCCCGCGAGCGGATCCTCGACATCCTCCTCCCCGACTCCCGCCGCGGCGGCACCCCGCGACCGGCATTCGTCACCACGCCGGAACCCGAGGACTCGTCGATCGAGACGCGCGAAAAGCTCGGCCGCTGGCTCGACGAAGGAAAGCTCGACGAGCGGGAGATCGAGGTCGACGTCAAAGAGCAGGGCTTCCCCTCCCTCGAGATCTTCACCCAGCAGGGTGTCGAGGAGATGGGCATCAACATGAAGGACATGATGCCCGGCCTCTTCGGCGGCCGGTCGAAGCGCAAGAAGATGCGCCTCGGCGACGCGCGCGAGCTCATCGTCCAGGAAGAGGCCGACAAGCTCGTCGACCAGCAGAACATCACCCGCGAGGCGATCGACCGCGTCGAACAGAGCGGCCTCGTCTTCCTCGACGAGATCGACAAGATCGCCGGGCGCCAGAACGCGGGCAACGGCCCCGACGTCTCGCGCGAAGGCGTGCAGCGCGACCTCCTGCCGATCGTCGAGGGGACGACCGTCAACACGAAGTACGGGATGGTGCGGACCGACCACATCCTCTTCATCGCGGCCGGCGCTTTCCACGTCTCGAAACCGTCGGACCTGATCCCGGAGCTGCAGGGACGTTTCCCGATCCGGGTCGAGCTCGAATCGCTCACCGAGCACGACTTCGTCCGCATCCTGCGCGAGCCGAAGAACGCCCTGACGACGCAGTACACGGCGCTTCTGGCGACCGAGGGGGTGACGCTCCGCTTCGGCGACGACGCGGTGGACGAGATCGCCCGGTTCGCCGCGGTGGTCAACGACAAGACCGAGAACATCGGCGCGCGCCGCCTGCACACGATCCTCGAGCGCCTCCTCGATGAGCTGTCGTTCGAAGCCTCAGAGATGGATGGGCAGGCGGTCGACATCGACGCGGCCTATGTCCAGCGGGTGCTCGCCGGGATCGTCAAGGACGAGGATCTTTCGCGGTACGTGCTGTAGGGAGTTCCTCGGTTCCTCGGTCCCTGAGTCCCTCGGGGAGCTTCGGGTTCCTCGGAGTTCCTCGGTGTCGCTGAATTCCAGGGCCCGGTTTTGCCTCCCGAGGGACCGAGGGACTCAGGGACCGAGGGACTCGCTCCCAGGAACCGAGGGACTCGTACGCTGCCCCGGCCCCCTCGCACTATCATTCCCGCATGCCCATCGCCAGCGTCAACCCTGCCACCGGTGCGACCGTCGCGACGTTCGAGCCGCTGACCGCAGCGGACGTCGAACAGAAGCTTCAGCGGGCGGTGGATGCATACGCGATCAACCGTGCGCGTTCGCTCGAGGAACGCTCGAACCGGCTGCGGCGCACCTCGGAACTGCTCGACGAGCGTGCAGCCGCGCTCGGCAGGACGATCACCATCGAGATGGGGAAGCCGATCCTCGCGTCGATCGCGGAGGTCCGGAAGTGCGCGCTCGTCTGCCGGCACTATGCCGACCACGCGGCGGAGTACCTCGCGCCGGAAGCGATCGCGACCGACGCGCAGGAGAGCTACGTCCGCTTCGACCCGATCGGTCCCGTCCTCGCCGTGATGCCGTGGAACTTCCCGTTCTGGCAGGTGTTCCGCTTCGCCGCGCCGGCGCTGGCCGGTGGGAACGTCGGCCTGCTCAAGCACGCTTCGAACGTCCCGCAGTGCGCCCTCGCGATCGAGGACGTGCTCCGCGAGGCCGGGTTCAACCAGGGCGAGTTCCAGACGCTGCTGATCGGGGCCGACCAGGTCGCATCGCTCATCGAGGACGATCGCGTGCGTGCCGTGACGCTCACCGGCAGCGAGCCCGCTGGGGCGAGCGTCGCCTCGACGGCGGCGAAGCAGATCAAGAAGGCGGTGCTCGAGCTCGGCGGGAGCGACCCGTTCATCGTGATGCCGTCGGCCGACGTGAAGACGGCCGTCGACGTCGCTGTTCGGGCACGTGTGATCAACAACGGCCAGTCGTGCATCGCAGCCAAGCGCTTCATCGTGCACGAGGCGATCGCGGCCGAGTTCGAGCGCGCCTTCGTCGAGAAGATGGAGCGGCTGAAGGTGGGCGACCCGCTCGACGAATCGGTCGAGCTAGGTCCGCTCGCGATGCCCCAGCTCGTCGACGACCTCGACGAGCAGGTGAGGAGGAGCGTCGCCGCCGGCGCGAAGCTCCTGACCGGTGGAAAGCGGATCGAAGGCCCTGGATACTTTTTCGAGCCGACCGTGCTGAGCGACATCCCGCGCAGCGCGCCGGCCTTCGCGGAGGAGACGTTCGGTCCGGTGGCGTCGCTGT
>JBAQWH010000314.1:0-4524 GCA_049298815.1 Thermoanaerobaculia bacterium
CGCCTCGCAAGCGACGTGAGCGACAGCGGCGGATAGAGCTCACCGTGCGGGCCGATCACGACGAGCGTCGCAGGCAGAACCGGCTCGGGCTGGATGACGAACCGCCCGTCGGCGTCGGTCCGCGACCCACCCGATGCCCCCGCCACCGACACCTGCGCTCCCGCGATCGGGCGTCCGGCCGAGTCGAGGAGCCGTGCCTCATAGGCCACGAGCGTGAGGGGAAGGAAGAGGAGGACGAGGAAGAACGCGTGCCGGGCCGTCACTGCACGCAAAGGAATCACAAGTCCCCGCCCGAAGGCAAAACAACGTTCGGTGTCAGGGCCGGGGAACTACTTCCTGAGTGAACCCTCACATCGTGCCGAGAGCCCACAGCGCGCGACCCTCGATCATGGGAGTCGCTCGGGAGCGTCATCACCAGTGTCATCCTGAGCCGGCGAAGCGACGAAGGAGCGAAGCGCGGCGAAGGACCCCGTGCGAGAAAGGGCGCGGCGCCAACGACGCACTGAACCTCGGGATCCTTCGCCGTCCTCAGCCCCGGAGCCTGCCCTGAGCGAGCGAAGCGAGTCGAACGGGGGCATCGGCGACTCAGGATGACAGCCGGAGGAGCGCGGCGAAGGACCCCATGCGAATGGGAGGGTGGGCCGAGGGGGGAAAGGCCGCGGCGAGTCCGGCCGCTGCGCGAGCCTACTTCTGATACACCATGTCGTTGCGCAGGTGCTTGAGCTTGAACTGCGTCGACAGGGAGATCAGCGACTCGGAATGCCCGAGCAGCAGGTATCCGCCGTCGACGATCCGGTTGTAGAAGTTCCGGACGACGATCTTCTTCGACGCATCGTCGAAATAGATGATGACGTTGCGGCAGAAGACGACATCGAGATAGCCGAGCAGCGACACGCGCCCCTCGTCGTAGAGGTTGAGGCGCCCGAACGACACGCGGTTCCGGATGTCGTCGTGAATTTTCCACGACCCGTCGTCGTCGCGCGTGAAGTACCTCCCGCGCGTCGCCGGGTCGGTCGCGCGGAACGCGCTCTCCCGGTACTGCCCCTTGCGCGCCTTGCTGAGGACGTGCTGGTTGATGTCGCTCGCGAAGATCTCGAACGTCGCCTTCTCGTACCAGCCGCCTTCCTGCAGCAGCATCGCGATCGAGTAAGGCTCCTCGCCCGACGAGCATCCAGCCGACCAGATCCGCACTTTCTTCACGGCCTTCCGCGACAGGAGGTCCGGCACGATCTCTTCGCTGAACGCGCGGAGCTGGGCCGGCTCGCGGAAGAAGTAGGTCTCGTTCGTGGTGACGAGATCGTAGATCTGGTCGAACTCGACGTCGGCACGGGGGTCGTACTGGAGAAAGTAGTAGTACTTCTGGAACGAGTCGAAGTTGAGCTCTTTCGCGCGCGGCGAGAGCCGTTTCTGGAGGAGGTACTTGGACGAGTCGGCGAACCACATGCCGGTGCGCTTGTAGATCTGGTCGCGCAGCATCCTGAACACGTCGTCAGGAAGGTCCATGTGGTGGTTCAGCGACAGATTCAACATCGACTCAGCGGCCTCAGCGCCGCGACCCCCGCCAGGCTCCCGGTTTCGAGTCAGCGATCATTCGGCGCCCTCACTCATGGCGGCGAGGATCGCTGCGATCACGACTTCCTTCCTGCTGTCGGCCGTCCTCCAGGTCTCTTCCAGCAGGTCGCGATAGATCTCCTTGTGCTTCACGAACACGTCCGAGACGTCGTCGAGGATCGACGGGTTCTCGAGCGCTCTGAACCGATAGGGAAACGACGAGCGGTCCGCGACGCGGTCGAGCGCGTGGACGGCCGACTGCTGCACGTACGCGTCGCGGTCCTCGAGGGCCCGGTGCAGCCATTCGATGGCTCCCGCCTCGCCCCGGGCCCCGAGAGCGGTGGCGGCCGCCGCGCGGATCCGCCAGTCCTCGTCGCAGAGGGCTTCCGTCAGCCGGGCGAAGACTTCGTCGCCGGGGACGCGCGCCAGTGCCAGGATCGAGGCGCGCCGGATCTCGTGGTCGGTGTCACCGAGGCAGTGGAAGAGGACGTCGCGAACGGCGGTGCTTCCCGACTTCCCGAGCGCCTCGATCACAGCGATGCGCACCGGCGGGAGGTCGCTCGTCAGATGCCTGACCAGCTGATCGATCGCCGTCTCGTTGCGGTACTCGCCGAGCGACTGCGCCGCCGCGGTCCTGATCCAGACGTCTTCGTCCTCGAGAGAGCTGATGAGCGGCTCGAGGCCGGTCTCGGGACGGAGATGGACGATCGCGCCGATTGCAGCGAGTCTCACCGCCGTCGACTCGTCCGCGAGCGAGAGGACGAGCTGGTCGGCGAAACGGTCCTCGCCGAAACGCCCCATGAGCGAGATCGCCTTCTGACGGATCTCCGGATCGCTGTCCTTCGACGCGAGGAGCAGCTCGTCGTGGTACCCCTCGCCCTGAATGTCGACGAAGATCGACAGCGAGTTGAGCTTGGTCGGGGTGGAGTCCGACTGGAGGAGCTTCCGGATCCGCCCCAGTACGTCGTTCTTCGTCTGAGGATGCGTGGCGACGATCGCGGAGATCGCGTTCACGGCCGCCTGCTGCGAGGCGACGTCGGTGTCGTCGAGCTTCGAGAGGAGGTAATCGACGGAGCCGGGCTCCGGGAGGGCGCCGAGCGTCTCGATCACGAGACGTCGGATGACGGTGTTGTCGTGGTCGAGCAGGCCGAGGATCGTCGGGATCGCATCGCGGCTTCCGATCAGGTTCACCACCCGGACCAGCAGCGCCACGATCTCGTCCTCGTCGGCGTTGCGGAGCGCTTCGAGGATGGCGATGAGCGCCGGCTGCCCGAAGTCGACGAGCGCCTGCGCAGCAACCTCGGCGCAGTCGGGATATTCGAGGTGCGTCACGAGGACCGGGAGGACGCGAGGATCACCCGACCATCCGAGGAACTTGAGAATGAACGTCTTCACGTCGCGCTTCGACGTCGCGTGGAGGTGCTCGATGAGCGGCGGGAGCTTCTCCGCCGGAAACGACTCCCGGAACTTGCGCTTGATCAGCTCGCGCTGCGTCTGCTCGACGATGCGCGGCCGGCTGGACTCGGCAATCTGTGCGAGCGCGCGGAGCGCGGTCAGGTTGAGCTTGTCCTCCTCCGCAACGACCTTGAGGAGGAAGTTCACCGTGCCGACGTCGCCGATCTTGCCGATCGACTCGAGGACCGGCTTTCTGAGCGACTTCTCGGCGTACATCGGCAGGATCGCGGGAAGGGCCGCGCGATCGCCGATCTCTCCGAGCGCTTCGACGACATGGAACTTGAGCCAGAGGTCTTCGCGCGCCCCGAGGACCTTCACGAGGTACGGGAGCGCGGACGCGTCGCGATACTTGCCGAGGGACGACACGATCGACGATGCGACGTTGATGTCCTGCTCGTGGTCGAGCATCGCGAGCAGCATGTCGAACGCCTCGCCGCTCCGAAGGTCACCCAGCAGGTTCACGAGCGACAGCCGGACGTCGACGTCGGCCTCGACGGCCAGCCGGGGCACGATCGCGGCGATCGCCGGATCGCCGATCCGGATCAGCGCCTCGGTGGCGGAGTTGCGCTTGCCCGCGTTCTCGGCATCGGCGAGCGCGTCCAGCAACCCGTGGATCACGACCTCGCTCGCGTCGCGGACGAACCCGTCGACGATCGTCTTCCGGACCCGCCAGTCCTTGTCGCCGAGCAGCTCGAACATCAGGGGAAGCGTCTTCGCGTCCGCGCTCTGCGCGACGAGGAACGCAGCCTTCTGCCGGGCGTCCGGATCGGCCGATCGCGCCTGCTCGATGATCTGTGGGTCTGCGGTCATGTTCGTCTCTGGCCCCGGCCGCCCGTCATTGCGCGCGCGACTCGAGACCGCCGAGCTCCTCGCGTTTCAGGTTGATGAACTGCTCGAGGGTCTCGCCGAAAATGTCGGCCTGGTCCCGAACGCGCTGGCTGACACGCGACTCGTAGAACTGCCGCCCTTCCGCGATCTCGTCCTTGAGGACCTCGAAGAAGTTGTCGTCGCGGATCGCCGCTTCGACCCTGGCTGAGTGATAGATGATGATGTCCGACAGGATGAGGCGTGCGAGCCGTCTTGCCTCGTCGATCTCGCGCGTCTCGACCGGCGCACCCTGTTCGCCGACGTCGGGAAAGAGCTTGTGGACGATCTGGCGGAACTCGCGCTCGGGGATCTGCTCCTCGATGTACTCGTCGGCGCCGTAGAGATTCGTCGGATTCGCCCGGAAACGGTTGGCCCGGAAGAGGGCCCCGATCAGGATCACGCGGGTCGCCGAGAGCATGCCGTCGGCTCGGACTTCCTCGGTGACCTCGACCCCGAGCTTCCCTTTGAGATAGACGTTGACGATCGCGAGCTCCGCGCGGCTGCGCCGGATGAACTCGAGCGCCGCGTCGCCCGTCTCGAAGTACTCGACGTCGAACCCGAGAAGCCGGAGCTGCTCGCCGAGAAAGTCTCGGAACGGCCGCGGCTCGTCGGCCACCGCAGCCAGCCGCCTGCGCGGCAGAGGAGCGGAGC
>JBAQWH010000315.1:0-5500 GCA_049298815.1 Thermoanaerobaculia bacterium
CCGCCTCGCTCACGCTGCGGCGTCGCTTACCGCGCACGCATCTGCTCAACTATCATCGAAGCCGCGTCGTCACGGTTCCGCGTCGACGCCCTAATACCAACCTGTGCACGAAACCGGGGCAGCCTCAAACGTCGCTGGCCCGGCTCGTTCCAATGCTGCAGTCGTGGTCGGAGCCGCTGGGACAGCCAGCATCATCCCAACCAGCGCCTCGTCGGAAGCTCGAGTCACCGGGAAAGCAATCTGGGTGAAGCCGCGCGAGTAGCGTGTCTGCGACGCCGCTGGTGGCGCCGTTCAACTCGCGCATTCCCTTTGGATGCAGCCAGGGAGGCCGTTGCCAGGATTGGCTGATTGCTGAGTGGCAGGACGTTACCCTGACCGAGGACCTCGCTGAGCTTGCCTCGCGTGTTCGACGTGCCTATCTTTCGCAACGGAGCGGTGACCACGGGTCCAGGAACCGGCTTCGAGATCTTTGTGCCGGGGCGTCAGGACTGCTTTCAGAGCGAAATCCCGTTTCGGGAGCGCCTATCTCCTTTGTGGCACCGCTCCACTTCTCTTTCTCGAGTCATCTACTTCTCTGCTGCGTAGCTCCCGCGTCATGAAGACCCAGTACTACACGGCTTCGAGTCTCGACGGGTTCATCGCAACCGAGGATCACTCGCTCGAGTGGCTTTTCCCGCTTGGCGACGTCAACGAGACCGGCTATCCGGAGTTCATTGCCGAGGTGGGCGCCCTGGCGATGGGCTCCTCCACGTACGAGTGGATGCTGCGTCACGTCATCAAGCCCGAATCGGCTTCGCCCGGTGCCTGGCCCTACAGCCAGCCCACATGGGTCTTCACTAGCCGTCAGCTGCCGGTGTTGGAGGGTGCTGACGTGCGGTTCGTGAGCGGCCGCGTCGCTCCCGTTCGCGAACGGATGCGCGCCGCTGCCGCGGGGAGGAACATCTGGCTCGTCGGCGGGGGCGAGCTGGTCGGCCAGTTCCACGACGCAGAGCTTCTCGACGAGATCATCGTGCAGGTTGCCTCGGTCACGCTGGGTCGCGGCCAGCCCCTCCTTCCGCGTCGTATCACGACCCCACCGCTGCGCCTCCAGTCTGTCCGGGCGATCGGCACCGGGTTCGCCGAGCTGCGCTATGAAGTGCCCCGGTAGGTCCTGACTCCAGCCTCCTCGCGGCGCGGCCAGGGCGTGCGATTGCGATGTCGGGACGATGAACCGCGGAGGCGCTGATGCGACGAGGCGGAGGGCGCTCACGGCATGGTGAGCGCGGTCTCGGGCGGCAGAGATCCCCTCGGTGACTTTTCGACTTGTTCACGGCGCGCTCCGCAAACGAGCGTTACGATCCGCGGAATTCATCAATTCAATCGAACGCGGAGGATCCCATGCGACTCTCGATCCGGTTCCTGTTCGTCCTTCTTCTTCTCGCCGCACCTGCCGTCTTCGCGCAGCGGCTCACGATCCCCGAGGCGAGCCCGCACGCGCGCATCGAAGAGACGGTGGGGATCACCGACATCGCCGTCGACTACCACCGTCCCGCGGTCAACGACCGGCAGATCTGGGGCGGGCTCGTGGCGTACGACGTGATCTGGCGCGCCGGTGCGAACGATCCGACGCTCGTCTCGTTCTCCACGCCGGTGAAGGTGGAGGGACAGCCGCTCGCCGCCGGGACGTACAGCTTCTTCCTCATCCCCGGTCAGGAGACGTGGACCGCGGTGTTCAACCGCTTCACGGGAGGCTGGGGGACGTACGCCTACGACGAGGCGGAAGACGTGCTGCGGGTGAAGGTCACCGCACAGCCGGCGGAGATGCAGGAGCGGCTTCTCTACTCGATCGACGACGCGACGAACGACGCGGCTTCGCTGTCGATGCGATGGGAGAAGCTCCGCGTTCCGGTGAAGATCACGGTCGACACGAAGACGCTCGTCGCGGCGTCGATCAAGGCGCAGCTGCGCAGTGAGCTCCACTGGGATCCACAGGCGTGGGGAGAGGCTGCGATGTTCTCCCTCCGCGGCGGCGATCTCGACGCGGCGCTTGGATACGTCGACCACGCCCTTGCGATGCTGCCGAACGCGCAGAACTACCGCATCAAGTCGCGCATCCTCGAGCGGAAAGGCGACGCGGCCGGCGCGAAGCAGGCCGCAGAACGCGCGGCACAGATGGCGGCGCCCGACATGATCGCCCGCTCGAACGCCTACTCGCTGCTCGTGCAGAAGAAGTACGACGAAGCGGCCGCAGTGATCCAGAAGGCGCTCGACGCCGACGCGAAGTCGTGGCGCATGAACGTCGCGATGGGCGACCTTCACGCGGCGAAGGGCGATCGCGCGAAGGCGCAGGAGTGGTTCGCCAAAGCGATGGCGCTCGCTCCGACTCAGTCGGAGCGAGCCGAGGTCCAGGACTCCATCAACTCGATGATGGCCGAGGGCAGTCGTTAGTCGTTAGTCGTTAGTCGTTAGTGGTTAGCCGTTAGTGATCGGTTATCGGACGTCGGCAGGCAGGCGGCAGGGATCAAGTCCACTGACCACTGACCACTGACCACTGGCCACCGACCACTGACCGTCTGGAGGGGGCCGAACGAAGGCCATCCACCGCCGGCTGGAGCTCGTGGAACGTCCAGTCGCGGATCGCCCCGGCTCCGCTGGCGGCCGGCTCGAGCTCGAGGATCACGTAGCCCTTCGCATCGCATTCCTCCGCGGAGCTCGTCCGCTCGGTCGAGCCGGGATAGAGCACCGGAGCGGCGATCCGTCGTCCGGAGAGATCCGTCGTGAGGAGCTGGTGACGGTGGATGTGGCCGGTGGGCACGGCAGCGAAGCCGTGCGGGATCGCGCGGCCCGGAATCACGTCGGGGCCCCACCGGAAGACGTAGTCGGCCGGGCCGACCGTCGCCCCTTCGACCGTCTGATGGAGACAGAGGAGGCGGACGTCCGATGCGACCGACTTCCACCCGGTCTGCTCGACGAGGGTGGCAAAGCGGTCGCGGATCCGATCGCGCTCGCACGGAAATCCGGCGACGGCGACGTCGAGGCCGCGCAGCGTCAGCGCGAAGGTCCGCGGGCGGTCGAAGACGTGGATTCCGGGATGCGCCGCGAGCAGCGGAAAGGGGATGGCCGAGCGCTCGTGGTTCCCGGGGACGACGACGACCGGGACCCCGCCGTCCGCGACCCGCTTGAGTGGCTCGAAGGCGCGGAGAACGAGGCCAGGCTTTACGCGGCTCCGGAAGAAGACGTCGCCGCCGTGGACGACGAGGTCGACCTCGCCGCGGAAGGCCGGCAGGAGGGCGCGGGTGTACGCCGCGAAGAAGTCCTCGCCGCGCCGTGGCCGATCGGAGCGCGGCCGTTCGGGGAGGTCGAGCCCGAGGTGCGTGTCGGCGAGGAGGAGGACGCGGATCGTGCGGCGGGGCACGCGGTAGGTTAGCGGTGCGAAGGCGCGGCGATCACGCGCGGGCGTCGGTTCCCTCGGTGAAAGCGTCGCTCCGATCCGGCCGGTCTACGGATGGTGGAGTGAAGAATCGGCGCCGGCTGCGCGGGACAGGCGTTCGCAGGGTGGAGTAGTCTGATG
Source organism: Thermoanaerobaculia bacterium (assembly GCA_049298815.1). Taxonomy (GTDB): domain Bacteria; phylum Acidobacteriota; class Thermoanaerobaculia; order Gp7-AA8; family Gp7-AA8; genus JBAQWH01. The sequence goes on from JBAQWH010000315.1 coordinate 3,551, forward strand.
CTTCCGGCTGCGCCGGTGAGCGTCAGCGGTCAAGGAGGTCAAGCGATGCGAGCTCCCACGATGTTCCAGGCCGTCGTCGTGTCATCGCTCACGTGTGCCGCGGCGTACGCAGCAACGAGCCTGCTCCTCGGCCTGTTGCTCGGCAAAGGACTGCGACTCGAGTGGCTGGCCTTCGCGATCCCTCTCGCAATCGCAGCCGCGATCAGCGCGGCATTCGTCCAGTGGCCGATCCTGCGGTGGTTGCGTACGCGCGACAGGCGCGTCTTCATCGCTGCTGGAGCGCTGCTCGCCCTCGTTCCGTTCCTTGCCCTGGTTCTCCTGATGGAGGGGCTGACCGGAGAAGAACCGCTGACCGTCGCCTCGCTCGTCGGCCTGGTCCGGTTCTGGTTCCGCGTACCGGGCGAGTTCCTCGTCGGGTTCGTGCCGCTGCTTCTTGCGGGCGCAACGCTCGGCTGGTTCGCGGCGCAGAGGCCTGTGGTCACAACGGAGTGACTGGTAGGGTGCAGCGGGGAAGTCCAGGTGTGCGGCAATTCGTGCACCCCGCTCCACGTTGAGCAAGGTACGCCGCTGGCGTATCATCACGTGGCATGAAGTTCATGGAGACGCCCGTGTTCACTCGGCAGATCGTCGAGATCATGGGTGACTCCGAATACGGAAGGCTGCAGGTGGCGCTCGCACTGCAACCGGAAGTCGGCGACCTCATCCCGGGCACGGGTGGGATTCGAAAAGTCCGGTGGAGCGAAGAGGCGCGCGGTCGAGGAAAGCGCGGCGGCGTTCGAGTCATCTACTACTGGATCCGACCAGACGAGGTCATTTACCTGCTGCTTGCGTACTCGAAGACAGAACGGGACGATCTCACACCCGAGCAGAAGCGCGTCCTGCGAAAGCTGATTGCGGAGTTCAAATGAAGAAAGCTCTCTTTGAAGAATTGGTGGCGAGCGTCGGACATGCAGCCAGGATCCACCGAGGCGAATCGCGTCCGTCGCGCGAGTACGTCCTGAAGGCTGCCGACGTTCAGGCAATCCGCGCAAAGCTGGGGAAATCTCAGGCTGAGTTCTCGAGGATGATCGGCGTGAGCGTCGACACGCTCCAGAATTGGGAGCAAGGCCGTCGCCGCCCGGTCGGACCCGCGCGGGCATTGCTTCTGGTCGCCGCGCGTGCCCCGAAGGTCGTTGAGAAGGCGCTCAGCAAGTCAACTCGGCGCGTCTGAGTGTTTGGATGAGACCCGTTGCTCGCGGTTTTCTCTCCCACCTGGCGGGGTATGCCGTTCCGCACGTCCTGGCCGCGCTGGTGTTGAGCGCGATCGAGGTCGCGACGTTCAGGCCGGGCGGTGAGAGTGCGAGCGCGGCGGAAGCGGTGCTCCTGCAGCTGTTCATCTCCGCGGTGCTGCTCGCCTGCAGCGGCATCGGCTACGCGGGCGCGATCGCGTTCGTCGCACCGCAGCATGCGAGGCTTCGCCTGCCGGCGCTCTTCGGCGTGATCTCGGGTGCGCTCACCTTCGGGCTCGCCGCGGTGGGGATTCTGAACCAGCTGGCGCGAGACTTCGGCCTCTCGCTGTTCCCCGCCGTGGCCGCTCTAGGATTCGCGGTGGGCCTGGCCGCCTCGGTCCTGGTCGTGCTCACTGCGCGAGTCTTCCCGAATCCCGTGCGTGCCTAGCGTGGAGACGCAGATCCGGAGCATCGTCGCCGAGAAGGGCGGGGCCTGAAGAAAAGAGAAAGGCTGCACATGAGGACTTGCGCGGCATTAACTTTGTAATATAAAGTGCTCTGCAATGGAGGCGATCATGAATGCTGCACATCCTGCTTCGCGCTCGGAGCATCGGCGGCCGGGTTCGAGGGACTTCACGGAACTGGCGCGTCCGGACGGCCGCCCGGCGGTGGCGTCATGAGCGTCCGCGCGGAGTTGCGGAGACCGGCGCTCCTGTTCGCACTCGCGCTGGGGGTGCTGGCC
>JBAQWH010000316.1:0-6997 GCA_049298815.1 Thermoanaerobaculia bacterium
GCTTCGCCGCGGCCGCCGCCATGCTTCGCCGGCCATGCTTCGCCGCGCCCGCGCTTCCGGCTACCATGCGCGGAACTCACGACATCACGAAGTGGAGATTGACATGACAAAGAGACTCATGGTGCTCACGGCCGTGCTTCTGGTCGCCACGGCAGCCTTCGCATCGGACGAGATCGTCAAGCGCGGTGAACCGATCAACAGCGGGACGAAAGCGGTCGCGCTCGCGGACGTCATCGCGAAGCCCGCAGACTTCGCGAAAGAGCCGGTCGTCGTCGAAGGCGTCGTCGAAACGGTCTGCCAGGAGAAGGGCTGCTGGATGCAGATCAGCCCCGAAGCCGGCAAGAGCGGCATTCGCGTGACGTTCAAGAACTACGGCTTCTTCGTCCCGAAGGACGCCAAAGGGCTGCAGGCCCGCATGGAAGGGACGACCGTCCAGAAGACTCTGAAGAAGGAGCAGGCGGATCACATGGCCGAGGAGGGCGTGAAGCTCACGCGCAACACAGATGGCACCGCGAGCGAGACGACCTTCGTAGCAACCGGCGTAGAGCTCCGGAAGGAAGAGTGAAGAGTGAAGAGTGAAGAGTGAAAGAGGGTCAGTCCTCACCCTTCACTCTTCGCACACTCTCGCTCGCGTGCAGGCCGAGTCCGACGAAAACGGCCGCTACCGGCGGGGATGAGGCGGTTCCGGCCGCCTACTCCCCGTCTTCACCCTTTTCACCCCTTTCACTCTTCACTCTTCACTCTTCACTCTTCCGTACCCGAAACCTTGCACGCCTTCTGCTTGCACCTCTCATAGACTCGGCCCGGCCTCACGGCCGAAATGGAGGTTTGATCAGATGAAGACACTCGCACTCGTTTCGATGACGTTGCTCATTCTCGCCGGCTGTGCGTCGGTGACCGGTCCGGGCGACTCGGCGATCGCCCAGCTGAAGCCGACCACCGGCTCGACCGCCCAGGGCACCGTCTACTTCAAGCAGCTCCCCGACGGCAGCGTTCAGGTTCGCGCGTACATCTCCGGAGTCCCCGCCGGCGACCATGGATTCCACGTTCACGAGAAGGGCGACTGTGGCGACAACGGCAATGCGGCCGGAGGCCACTTCAACCCGGCCGGTACCGCGCACGGCGCGATGGCAGCCGGGACACACGCGGGCGATTTCGGCAACGTGACGGCGACCCCCGGCGGCGGCGCCCAGCCGATGTTCACGACCCGTTCGATCACGGTGACCCCCGGCCCGAACTCGGTCATCGGCAAGGCAGTGATCCTCCACGCGAACCCGGACGACTTCAAGACGCAGCCGACCGGCAACGCGGGCTCGCGGATCGCCTGTGGCGTCGTTCAGCCTCAGCAGTAGCACGGCTGGACCACAGCTTTCTTCACCACAGAGGCACAGAGGACACCGAGGTACACCGAGGACGTGCCGACACTCGCACGTCCTCGGCGCATCCCCGAAGCCGACCTCCGCGCCGCTCCCTCTGTGCTCCTCTGTGTCCTCTGTGCCTCTGTGGTTCAGTTCCCTGCGAAGACGCCCCCCATGGCAGGCTCGCTGCACCGCCGGGCAGGCATGAAGATCCGAAGCATCCTTCTCACGACCCTCCTGATCGCAGCAGGCTGCGCAGGAGGGTCGCAGTCCTCTCCGGGAGTCGTCCCTCCCACTCCGGGCCGCGGCGCCGTCGCGGTCGCGGTCGTGCCGAACCCGATCATCGCAAGGCACGTCTCCGGCGACAGCTACGATTTTCCGTTCGAGGTCGTCGTCCGTGAGACCGGCGGCCAGCCGGTCGAAGTCGTTCGCGTATCGGCCGACGTCCTCGCCCTCGGCGGCCTCCGCGTCGCCTCGGAAACCTACGATGCCGCAAAGATCCGCAGCCTCGGATTCAGTACGTCGATCCCGGCGAACGGCGAGCTTCGCTACCGCTTCGCGCCGCGCAAGTCAGTTCCCGACGAGCGTCTGTTCGGCGGCGTCTCCGCCGATCTGCGCGTCGAAGCACGCGACGCCGGCGGCGAGCCACTGACCGCGCACACGAGCGTCTCGGTCACGCGTTAGGGAGTCCCTCGGTCCCTGAGTCCCTGAGTCCCTCGGGGAGTCAGGGACGAGTTGCCCCGAGGGACCGAGGGACCGAGGAACTCAGGGACTCCGAACGACTACAGCAGCCCGAACTCTCGCATGCGGCGCCAGAGGGTCGCGCGGCTGATGCCGAGGGCCTGAGCGGTCTCTTCGCGGCGCCATCGGTGCGTCTCGAGGGCTGCACGCAGGCGCTGAGCCTCGGTCGCTGCCGCGCTCTCACTCGACGGCGGCATCGGGGTCTCCCCGGCGATCTCACCCGGCAGGTCTTCCGGCTGGACCATCGGCCCCTTCGCCACTGCGACCGCGTACTCGATCGCATTCTCGAGCTCCTGGACGTTCCCCGGCCATCCGTAGTTCAGGAAGAGGCGGATCACGTCGTGGGAGAGGCGGAGATGGCGGCCATGCTGGTCGCCGATCCGGCGCACAAGGACGCGGGCGAGCGGCTCGATGTCCTCGCGGCGGTTGCGCAGCGGCGGGATCTCGATCGGGACGACGCGCATCCGGTAGTAGAGGTCCTCGCGGAAGCTGCCACGCGCGACCGCTTCGCGAAGGTCGAGGTTCGTCGCGACGATCAGCCGGGCGTCGGTCGTCCGCGCCTGGGTCTCGCCGATCCGCTCGTAGGTTCGTTCCTGAATGACCCGGAGCAATCGCGTCTGGCTCGCCGGGGGCAGTTCGCTGATCTCGTCGAGGAAGAGCGTCCCCTGTGCGGCGAGCTCGAATCGGCCCACGCGGTCGCGCACGGCGCCGGTGAAGGCTCCCTTGACGTGCCCGAACAGCTCGCTCTCGAGCAGTTCCGGCGGCAGCGCGGCGCAGTTGACTGCGACGAACGGACCGCGCCGGCGAAGCGAGTGCTCGTGGATCGCCCGCGCGACGACTTCCTTGCCGGTCCCTCGCTCACCGGTCAGCAGCACCGGCGCGTCGCTCGTCTGCAGATTCTCGACGAGCTGGAAGATGCGCGACATCGCCGTCGATCTCGCGATGAGACCGGAGAGGACCGTCGGAGCGGATTCAGTCGTGAAATGGTCCTCCTCGGACGGGAGCACCACCACGATGAAACGGAACCGGGGGTCCAACGCACCCGACGGGTCGGCGCTCAACGGCGCCGCGGTGATCGAGAGAGGGCGGATCCCATGGGCGGTCTGCAGAAGCGCGCGCCATCCCTCGCGGCGCTCGCCGCCGGAAAGGGCCTCGCGGAGGGGGGCTGCTGGGCCGAAGAGGTCCTTGCCGAGGAGGTCCGCGACCGGGCGGCCATCGAGCGGGCCGACCGCGTCACCGCCGAGGAGCTCGCGAAGGCCGGCGGAGGCATGAACCACTCGAAAGCTGGCGTCGAGACAAAGAAGGTGACGACCGAGGGAGGCGAAAACGTGCCCCACTGCCTGCAGGGCCGCACGTGCAACATCATGTTCAGACGCAGCTATCGCTGGCATGCGCAGCAGCCTGATCGTACGAGCGTCACGCCGTCAGTGACCCGTCGGAAAAGGCGGCGTGACGCCCAACACCGGACGACGTGAGAGGGTCCTGCTCCCGGATGAGGCCGGGAGGGCGGGCACGCGTCCTGTACACTCCGCCCCCGATGCCGATCGAAGCCCCGATCCCGTTCGATTCGATCCCTCTTCTCAGCGCCCTGCGGCGCGAGGACCGCGAGGCGGTCGCCCCGCTTTGCCGTCTGCGCGGCTTCGACAAAGGGGAGACGATCTTTCGCGAAGGGGACCCGGCAGACCGCATTTACTTTCTCGTCCTCGGCCGCGTGAAGATCGTCAAAGCCGCCGGCGGACGCGACGTCATCCTCGAGATCCTCGGGCCTGGAGAGCCGGTCGGCGCCGTCGCCGTCTTCGAGCGCCGCCCGTTCCCCGCCGGCGCGATCACGCTCGAGCCGTCGAGCATCCTCTCGATCCCCGAGCGCGAGTTCTTCGCACTGCTCGAGAAACGGACCGAGATGATGCGTCCGCTCCTGGCCGGCCTCACCTACCGCTTGATGATGGTCAACAAGCGACTCGCGGACATGACCGGCTCGGCCGAGTACCGCGCAGCCCGCCTCTTCCTCACCCTCGCGGACCGCGTCGGCGTCGCGCACGGCGGGAGCACCATGATCCCGATGACGCTCTCGCGCCAGGAGATCGCGGACCTCATCGGCACGACGCTCGAGACCGCGATCCGCCTCATGAGCCGATGGCAGAAGGACGAGATCGTGCTGACCGAGAAGAACGGCTTCGTCGTCCCGAACCTGCTGGCGCTGAAAGACCTCACCGCGCAGTAGGGGCGGCGAAAGAAATCGCGCGGCGCGTGCGATAGTCCACGCCCCTCACCCGCACTCCGCTTCGCTCCGTGTCTCCCTCTCCCCGCTCACGCGGGGCGAGGGGGAAAGCGCAAGCGCGTGCGATCGAAAACCTTCGCCCCGCCGCAGCGGGGAGAAGGTGCCGAAGGCGGATGAGGGGTTTCCCTCCCTCGACGCGCGGGGCGACCGAGATCGCGAATCAGAAGCGCCGCGTGAACTCGAGGTAGACGAACCGCAGGTTCTCCCCTTCGAAGATGTTCTCGACGACGTCGCCGCCGCGGACGAATCCGGCGTAGGCGGCGAACGACATCTTCGGGCTGACGGCCACATCGACACTCACGTCGATGGCGTGCGCCAGCGCGTCGTCGCCGTTGGCCGGACGTCCCGCGAATCCGAAGGAACGGTCCTCGAAGGCGCCGCCTCCCGCGTACCAGAGATCAGCGGATTCGGTGAGGCCGAGCTGATGGAGCTCGGACGCTACGGTGACCTTTGCGGTCGGCTTGAACGAACCCTGCACGAAGACGTCCGTGCTGTTCATCGCGTTGTAGAAGGGGTTGCGGGCGTAGAGACGCGGAGTCGGGAGCACCTGAAAGAACGTCTCGTGGTCGCCGTCGTCGCGATTGCCATCACCGCTCGAGCGGAAGATCCCGCCGCGCAGAACCGGCTTCATGGCGCCGGGCCAGTGATAGCCGGCTTCGAGTGCGAGCGCTCCGGCCTTGTGGTCGAGGGTGCCCCACTCGCCGGTCTGGATCGCGCCCCAGGCGAGCAGGTCGGTGTTGCCGAACGCCGCCACGTAGTGCCCGCCGAGCGTGATGACGTTCACGTCGTCGCGATCGGCAGCACGCGCCGAGGGCGTCCTGTTGTCGGTCTTGAGGACGTCGCGCCGATCGTCGTACGCGATGACGAAGAGCCGCTCGTCGGCATTCGGCCGCGAGAAAGTGAACGCTCCGTACGCGACGTTCACGTCGAGCGAGTCGCCGCCCGGAACCTTGAACGCACCGGAGGTCGGCCTGAAGGCGGCGGCGGTGAAGTTCCAGGGAGCGGCGTTGTGCGCGTACGACACGCCGTCGAAACTGCGTCCGACGTGCGAGAAGGCGAACGGGCCGATGAGTCTCTGCGCCACGCGCGAGCTCTTGACCGCCGCGAGCATCGCGTTCTTCGGAGCGACCTCGGTCCCTTCCGCAAACTCGAAGCGGCCGACGCGGACCGTGTCGTTCGTCCACTTGAACCGCGCGAACGCCTGCTTGACCGTGAAGCCGATTGCGTTGCCGTCGTCGTTCGCGGCCCGGTACGTCCCGCCGAGTCCGAGCTGGCCGTACGGTGCCGCCACGGCCGCCTGGTCGGGGAGGGAGAAGAGCGCGGGAACGGCCGCCTCGACCTGCCAGTCGAAGCTCTTCCGCTGCTGGGAGACACCGGCCCGCAGCAGTGCACCGAAGAAGGTGTAGTCACTCTCGGCCGCGACGTTTGCGGGAGGCTCGAAGAACGACCAGCTCTCCGCACGGACGCGCAGGCTGCCGGCAACCTTCAACTCCTGCGCGGAAGCGAAGCTGGCAAAGACGAGAAACAGACAGCAGACGATCGTCAGACGGCGACGCATGGACATCCTCCTCCGCGCATCGAAACGCAGAACCGCTGCCATTCCGATGACTTCCGTCATGAGAAACGGCGATGGTCGCAGCGCTGTGCAATCGCGATCACAGTTCCGGATGACGACGACGCGCGGCGTACCATGTCCGGCAGACCCCTTCGAAGGAGAGACGCATGCAGAAGCCCGAACTCCCACCCCGCGTCGACGATTTCCGCAAGACGCATCCCGAGATCTGGAAGGCGTTCACCGAGCTTGCCGAGCAGTGCCACGAAGCAGGACCGCTGACCGAGAAGGAGCGGCGGCTCGTGAAGGTCGCGCTCTGCATCGGCGCGGCGCTCGAAGGAGGAACGCACTCCGCCGTCCGCAATGCGCGCTCCGCCGGCGTCGCGCAGGAAGACCTGACGCACATCGCCGTGCTCGCGATCTCGACGCTCGGCTTCCCCGCGGCGATGCGCGCGATGAGCTGGGTGCACGAGGAAGGACGAGGCCGGCATTCGGGGTAGGGCTGGGAAAGAGTGAAGAGTGAAGAGTGAAAGCATGACATCGGTCATGCCGCTCCGCATTCTTCGGCGGGAGGATGCAATCGGGACGGCACACGTACCGTTCCGAAGAGACGGAGCCCACGTGAGCACAGCCGCCCAGACCGTTCCCATCGCCCGCCCGACGCGTCCACTGCTCCGCCCTCTCGTGCTTCCGACCGAGCACGGCGGCTGGGGATTCCTGTTCGAGCCGCTGGTGCTCGGGCTCGCGGTCCGGCCGTCCTGGGGTGGTCTGCTGATCGCGCTCGCGTTCATCGGCGGCTTCCTGACGCGCCAGCCGCTCAAGCTCGCGATCCAGGATGCGATGCGTGGGAAGTCGTATCCGCGCACCCGTTGGTGCTGGGGATTCGCGGCCGGCTATGCGCTCGCGGGGGTCGCCGCGATGGCGCTCGCGCTCGCGGTCTCCGGCTGGGTCGTCTTCATCCCGATCGGACTGGTCGCGCCGCTCGGCCTCCTGCAGATCTACTACGACGCGAGCAACAAGAGCCGCGCGCTCCTCCCTGAGCTCGGCGGTGCCGCCGCGATGGCGAGC
>JBAQWH010000317.1:0-11958 GCA_049298815.1 Thermoanaerobaculia bacterium
CCACCGTGGCGGAGCCGGAGCCCGAGGCCGTAGAGGTCGAGCACGAGGAGTCCGCTCCGCCCCGCGAAGGCCCGCACATCCTGGTTGCCCATCCCGACAGCCAGCTGCGGGAGGCAGCCCGCACGCGGCTCGAGGAGATCGGCTACAGGGTGACGACCGCAGCGGACGGCCTCGAAGGGCTGAGGCGTGCGATGGCCGAGCGGCCCGACCTCGTCGTCGCCGACAGCTCGATGCCGAAGATGGACGGACGGGAGCTTTGTCAGATGCTGAAGTCGCAGGAGCGGACCGCGAAGATCAAGGTCGTACTGCTCGCGCGCTCGACTGTAGACGTCGCCGGTGAGCCCGGATTGAGGCCGGACGAGATCCTGAGGAAACCGGTGCGATTCGATCTGCTCCGCTCGTCGATCGCTTCACTTCTCGCGCACCATCCGAGCTAGAGCGGCTGGGGGGCGAAGGCTGACGCGGCAACCCGTTCGACTTCGGCCGCCGCATCCTCCTTGCGGATGACGCGGAGCCTGGGGCCCGCCTTGCGCCGGACTTCGTCGCGGTCGGAGCCGGTCATGAGCACGACGTTCGCGAGCTCTCCGCCCACTTCTTCGCGAAGATAGGTGAGGACGCCGTATCCGCTGTGGTTCGGCACATCGGCGTCGATCAGGATCGCTGCGTAGTCCCGCCGGTCTTCGAGTCTCTCGATCGCGTCCCAGCCGTCGGTCGCACAGTCGCACGTCACATGGAACTGCCGTCCAGCCTGTTCGACTGCGCGCGTGATCAGAGGATCGTGCTCGACGAGGAGAATCGTTTCTTTGTCCATCGGGCCTGCAATGTAGGCGGCCGGAACGAGCGAGGCAAGCGCGGCAGGGGAAGTAGACGAACGCGGCTGGCGGGCTCCTGGGGACGGTACCGGAGATCACTCTCCGAGCTTCGACTTCAGCTCGGCCAGCTCCGTGGTGAGCCGCGCGACCTGATCCTCCAACTGCAGCACGCGCACGGAGAGCGGAACTCCGGAGGGCGCTGCTGTTTCGGGTTCGAGGGGTGCTGTGTCGATGATTGCTCCGCCGGCAGAATGCGCCCAGCGTTCTTCCTTCTGTCCCGGCCTTCTCGGCAGCTGAGTGACGAGCGGCTCGCTGTGCGCGCCCATCTCCCGAAGCAGTTCGTCGATCTCCGCGATCGATTCGAACGGGTGAAGCCGTTCGCAGCGGCCGCGCAGCTCGCCGGCGGTTTGCGGACCGCGCAGGAACAGGACGCCGAGGATCGCCTTCTCGCCCTTGCGCAGGTGCCAGACGGTGTCGAGGTTGTGATCGAAGCGGACGGCGCGGCCGCCCATGACGCGCCAGACGAGCCTCTCGTCCTGCAGCCGAGCGAGCGCGCGCTGGATCTCGGATTCCTCGAGGTCCATGACCGGCTCGCGGTTCGATTTCTGATTGCACGCCGCGACGAGCGCGTTGAGGGTGAGGGGGTAGTACTCGGGAGTGGAGAGCTGCTTCTCGATGAGGGAACCGAGGACGCGGATCTCGACCGGATCGAGGGTGCGCGGCACGCGCGGGCGATGCGGTCCCTCGGTGTCGAGCGTCGGAACGAAAGTCATGCCGCGATTGTATTCGCGCGGCTACGGCATCGACACGACGCGGGCCTCGTCGCCGAGGAACGCGTGGATCTCGTCGATGCGCGCCTCGACGTCCATCTCGCCGAGCTCGATGATGCGGCGGGTGTAGGAGGGCTCGAACATCAGCATCGAAAGGAAGTCGGGGGACTCGGTCTCTTTGGTACCGAGCGCGCGTACCAGGAGCTTGAGGTTGGTGGGAAGGTTCTTCTCATATTCGCCGGCAACCTTGCCGAGATCGACCGAGGGACGGAGGACCAGAAGGTCGATCGGCCGAAGGCCGTCACGCTCGGCGTGGGGAAGGGATCGGATCAGCTGGTTCATCCGTTCCATCCGCTCGACATCCTCGTCGATGACGTCGAGGAAGATCGCGTTGACGAGCTGGCCGAGAATCTGCGCGGCCGGCGGGTAGCCGCTGACGACCATCGTGTTCTCCTCGGCGGCGGACCGTTTGTAGCCGGTGGACATCGCGATGATCCGCGTTGCCCCGAGATGGACGGTGGGAGAGAGTGGGGAGGCGAGGCGGATGCCGCCGTCACCGTGCCACTCGTCGCCGATCCGGACGGCCGGGAAGATGAACGGCAGGGCGGCCGATGCGAGGACGTGATCGACGGTCAGCGACGTCTCGGAGTTGCGCTGATTCGGCCGGTCGAACTCGTCGCAGTTCCGCCCCTGCACCCAGCGGACACTCTGGCCGGTCGAATAGTCGACCGACATCAATGCGATCGCGTGCAGCCTCCCTTCGCGGAGGTTCTCCGCGAGCCCGGGGATCGGCTGGCCGGGAGGGGTGCCAAGGACCTGGCACATCAGGTGACGGAGCGGCGTCGTGTCCATCAGCCCGTGCGGCCGTCTGCGCCAGCGGCTCTTCGGAAGGACCGACGCGATGGCGGAGCGGAAAGGAACGAACGTCTTCCAGTCGAATTTGTAGATGCTGTCGCAGGTGAGCTCCATCCACATCTCGGCGAGCTCCTGGGACTTCTCGCCGAGCGTGCCAGGCCGCGCCGCGAGAAACATCGCGTTGATCGCCCCGGCGGAAACGCCGGTGATGATCTGGAAACACAGGTGCGGGTAGTGGCGAGCGATGCCTTTGAGGAGCCCGACCTGATAGGCCGCGCGAGCACCGCCTCCGGTGAGCATCACGCCAAGCGTGCCGCTGGAGCTCTCCGGCGGGACCGCTTCGAGATGCGCGGGCTGCGTCATATACGGTTGAGCTATTGCATCGTCGCTGCCAGAACCAGCCGCGACAGTCGGTGGCAGGAGCGGACGACGCGTGCCTTCGTGGGAGTCGAGGAACGGAGCAGGTCCCCGGCGCTTCGTCAGTAGACGCCCACCGCTCGAGGGTCGTGTAAGGTTTCTCCTTTGGCACTCAAAGCTGCCATAATCACGTTTCAATGACGCCCGTGCTCCAGCTCGAGCTCTTTGGTGACCTGCGGATCCGGAACGGTGAAGGTGCTCTCGTCACGATTCCGGCGCGGAAGTCCCAGGCGATGCTGGCGTTCCTCGCGGTGAAGCCCGGCCAGATGGTCTCGCGAGACAAGATGGCGAACACGCTGTGGAACAGCACGGCGCCGGAGCAGGCCCGGCAGAGCCTCCGTCAGACGCTGTCCACTCTGCGCAAGGAACTTACGCAAATCTCTCCCGAGCGGCGTCTGCTCGTCGAGGAAGGTGACTTCCTGGCCCTCGACCCGCAGCTGATCCGCGCGGACGTCGCAGAGTTCGAGCACCTCGTCGCGACCGGGACGGAGGAGAGCCTCAAGCAGGCCTCGGACATGTACGGCGGCGACTTCCTCGACGGGTTCGAGCTCGACGAAGAGAAGTTCGACCAGTGGGTCCTGGCCGAGCGCGACAGGCTGCGCCGGATGGCGTTGCGCGCACATACGCAACTGCTCGAAACCCAGACCCGCAACGGTGCGATCGACGATGCGATTGCCACCGCGCAGCAGGCGCTGCGCATCGACCCCCTGCAGGAAAGCCTGCACCGCTCGTTGATGCGCCTCTACATGCACGGCGGCGACCTCGTCAACGCGCTTCAGCAGTTCGACGTCTGCGCGAGGGTGCTTCGCCGCGAGCTCTCTGTCGAGCCGGACGCCGAGACGAAGGCCCTGCAGCAGCAGATCGTCCGCATCCGCATGCAGCGGAACGCGGAGGTGACACCGGAAGCGAAGGACAGCCGTCGCACCGTGCTCGTGGTCGAGGACAACGTCCTGAACCGCGAGCTGACCAACGCCGTACTCAAGAGCGCCGGCTATGCCGTCCTGCTCGCAAAGGACGGAGCGGAAGCGCTGATGCTGATGGGCCGCCAGAGCGTCGACCTGATGCTGATGGACATCGACCTGCCATTCATCGACGGGCACAAGGTGCTCGAGGCCCTGCGGGAAAAGGGGATCAGCGTTCCGACGATCTTCGTCTCCGGCCTGCCGGGCGAAGAGCCCGAGGTAAAGGCCTTCGAGATCGGCGCCGCCGACTTCATCCGGAAGCCGGTCAAGAACAGCACGCTGCTGGCCCGGGTCGCGAAGGTGCTGAGAGAAAGTTAGAGAAGAGTGAAGAGTGAAGGGTGAAGAGTGAAAGAAAGGCGTGTGCCGCCCTTCTTTTTCACGCTTCACTCTTCTCTCTTCACTCTTCTTTTTTACTGCGTCCGCACCCTCACGAACGTGTAGATCGCCTGCGGCTTGTGGCCGTAGAGGTCTTCGAAGGCGTGGGTGTTCTGGTGGTAGTCGACGTTGACGCCGACGCCGGCGCGCATCTTCGAAGACGAGACGAAGTCGTAGAGATAGCCCAGCGTTCCGTGCCCGGTCGAGTCGAGCTCGCTGCTGCCGAGGACCGGGAAGCCGAGCGGGCGCTCGACCGACTCGAACCGCGCCATGAAGGTGTTGCGCGCACCGCGAAGGGCGAGCTCCACGCCATAGGCGGTCGACTTGGGGCGATCCAGCTGTTCGCGCTGAGTCCACATCGCGGTCAGCGCGGGCCCGCGGCTGGCGCCCCACGAGAAGGAAGCCGAGGTGATCTTGCGCTGATCGAGTCCCTCGCCGAGCTCACCGCGGGAGACCTGCAGCGAGCTCGTGTCGGTCGGCATGAGGGTCAGCCGGTAGGAGTGCGAATCGATGTCGCCGGTGTCGATCTCCGTGTGGTCGCCGAAGGTGACCGCGTCGTGGAAGACGCTCGCCTCGAGGTTCATCCGGCGCGTGGCGAAGCCCGCCGTGACGACGCTCGTCGAGGCGTGAAAGGTCTCCTGGACCTCGTACGAGAACGGTGCTTCCGCGAAGTCGACTGCGGAGGCCCGTTGCGCGAAGGGAACAGGGCCGAGGGCCGGGTCGCCGACGATCCCGCCGTAGACGTGGAAGAACGCCGACTCGCCGGTGCGGATCGCCACGTGTGCGGCCACCTCGCCGATCAGGTCGTGCGCCCGCATGCGGTCGAGGGTCGGTCCGCCGGCTTCGAGCGGGATGTACTGCAGGATCTGCGGGTAGCCGCCCTCGTCCTCGATCGTCATCGGCTCGAGTGACACCCGTCCTCGGGCGAGGATCAGCACGCGCTCGCCGAGCCTGCCGTGAACGCCCCCCGTGAACCAGTTCGTGGAGAAGACCCCGTTGCGAGGCTCCTCCGGCCCGACCTCATTGACATACGTGAGGTGCACGGAGCCACTGCCGAAGTAGGTCCAGCCGGTTCCGGCGAAGACGTGATGAGGAACGCCTCCGGGGTTCGAGGCGGTGCCCGACACATTCTTCAGGAGGAACGTCTCTTCGAAGCTCTGTGCGAGCGCCAGGGAGGAGGTCAGAGCAGCGAGGACGAAAGCGAACAGTACACGTCTCATGCTCGCGCCTCGTGCAACAGCTCTGCCCGGTGCGGGAACCCGTGGCTCAACGGAGCTCCCTCCCGACCGGATAGAGGCGCGCGCGGGCGTCGTAGAACGCCGTGCGGCGATAGAGCCACTGCAGGCGCGCCCGCGCGCTGCTGCGGAACTCCGGCTCGTCGGCGACCTTCTTCTCGAACTCGCGCCGCAGCTCGGGATCCGCGGCGAGCATCCGCTCGGCCATCGGCTCCATCACGTACCCCTCGATGTACTCGGTAGTGTTGAGGATCGAGTGGAAGAATCCCCACTGGAAGAACGAGTCGGGAGAGGTCGGCTCGAGGAGCATCACGGCGATCGTGCCGAGCGGCTGGTCGGTGGGGATGCGGATCGAGCCGGCGGGGAACGTCTCGCGCCGTTTCTCGACGACCGGCTTTGCGGTCACGCGAACGTGACCCTCGAAAGCCTCACCAGCGAGCTTCGCCTCTTCGATCCGATACATCTCGACGTCGATCTCGCGCGGCTCGGTGATCCGCTCGAAACGGACGCCGTGCGCAGCGATCCGCTCGATGACCTCTCCCCAGGCGGCAGGAACCCAGTAAGCCGCCGGACGCGAGATGCTCGTCGCGACTTCGTGGGCGCGGAGCCAGGGGATCTTCATCGTGACCGGCTTGCCGGTCCATTCGGTCCTGACGTCGCCGGTGATCGGCGAGAGCGAGGTCTTCGACTCGATGCCGAGGAACTCGATGATCGGTGGTGCTCCAGTGGGGACGCGCCACGAGAGGGGAACGGGATTCGTGCGGCGTGCGCGGTCGGCCGCCGTCGCCCGGCGCAGCTCCTCGCGGCCGTTGCCGACGGTCTCGAGAAGCTGCTGGAGGAAGACGTAGGTGCCGAGGACTCGCTGGTCGTACGGCTTGAGCGAGTGGTTCTCGACGAGGATCGTCGCGAGGTGGCGCGCATCGCCGTAGCCGTTCGAGAAGCGAGGGTCCGGCGCCCAGTCGACGATCCCTTTCGACAGGTCGTCGCCTCCGATCCCGAAGACGAGCGGCCCCGGCACGTGCCCGGCCTTCTCGAGGGCGGCGTAGACCGCGGGCTTGAACGTGCCGTCCATCCACTTCGCGATCTCGGGCGAGTGGCCGACCGGCGAGTTCCACCCCATGGTGACGTCGTACTGGTAGTCGGCGCCGTCGGTGACGTGGACATCGACGTAGATGTCGGGGTTCCAGGTGTCGAGCGCCCGCAGCATCGCGCGCATCTCGGACGAGTCGGCCTTCATGTAGTCGCGGTTGAGGTTGAGGTTGCGCGCGTTGCTGCGCCATCCCATGTCTTCCGGGCCGCGCTGGTTGACGCGGTTGAACGAAGACCTGCGCTCATGCCCGTCGACGTTGAAGATCGGGACGAAGAGGAGGCTCGCACGGTCGAGCAGCTCGCGACGGATCCCGCGGACGGTCATGTCGCGGAGCAGCATGAGGCCGGCGTCCTTGCCGTCGATCTCGCCCGAGTGAATGCCACCCTGGACGAAGACGACCGGTTTGCCGCTCTTCCTCAGCGCCTCAGGAGTGAACCCGCGATCCTTCGAGGCGATCACCATCCAGATGTCGCGCCCTCCGTCGCTCTTCCCGATGGAGACCATCTTCAACTGCGGCGCGGCGGCGACGAGCTTCCGGAGGTACGCGAAGGTCTCGTCGTAGGTCGGCGTGGCCTTCAGGTTCGTGCGCTCGCTCGGCGTGACCCAGGGGTCGGTCGCCGGGACGATCAGCGCGCGGGTCGCACCCGACCACGGCGGCAGGGGCGGGAGGGTGGCGGTGGAGCGGGCGTCCTGGGCGAGAAGCGGCGTCGAGCAGAGGAGGAGTGCGGCTGCGAGAAGCTTACGCATGTGCGGCTTCATAGCACACTCGCGATGAGGCGAGAATGGGATGGGCGGGACCGTTCACCACAGAGGCACAGAGGAGCACAGAGGGCTCGCACCACGCCGCACCCTCTGTGAACCTCTGTGCTCCTCTGTGCCTCTGTGGTGAAAAAAAACGGGCGGCCTGAACGAAGGCCGCCCTTTCACTGCGAGGTTGCGCGGGATCTACTTCGCGAACACCTCGTCGACGTTCACGATCCGGATGTTCTCCGGCTTGATACCGAGTTTGAAGGTTCCGATGATCCCGTCCTCTTCGGCGAGCTGCGGCTTCGGCGCGTCGTACTTGACGGTCGAGAGCTCGTCCTTCAGCAGCGTGTCGCGCAGCCCTTCCGCGTCCTTCGTCACGATGACGACGTGGAGGTTCTTCGCCGAGAAGTACTTCCTGATCGCCTTGTTCACGTCGTCGCGCGTGAGCTTTGCGTACTGATCGCGCATGTGTTTCGTGTACTCGGGCGTGCCGTACCACCACGAGTCGAGCGCGTAGCCGAGCCGCTGGTTCTGGTTCGCGGTCATGAGGAACGCGTTCTTCATCAGGTAATCGCGGGTCACTTCGAACTGCGCCCCGGTCAGCCCGTTGTCGATCAGCTTCTGCAGTTCGAAGATCGCGATGCGCATCGCCATCTGCGCGTTCTCGGGGACGACCGGCCGGATCCACATCTCGAAGATCTGCGACCGCCGTGCGATGTTCGGGCTCGGGAAGAACTGGCCGCCCGGACGATTGAAGTACTCGATGTACGCGTAGTCGCCGTAGTTCATCCCGCGCGCTTCGCGGATACGGTCGTAAAGGTGCGACGACGACATGCGGTGCTCGCCGAGCCAGGAGCGGGCGACGTTGAGCGCCGCGAAATCGGCGTCCTCGCGAGTGATCGGAAGCGGCAGACCGAGCGAGATCGCCGTCGCGCGCGTGTCCTTCTTCACGATCTCGATCTCGAGACCTTCGGGCATGTCGCCCTTGAACGGCTCGAGCGAGGCGACTTTTGTCGCGATGCGGGTGCCTGCGATGCTGACGAAATCGTTCATGAGCCGCTTCGGGAGGGTGTCCGGATAGTCACCCGAGAGGCCCACCACGACGTTTCCGGGCGTGTAGTGGTCCGCCACGAACCGCTTCACGTCGTCGATCGTGATTGCCTGAATGCCGGCCATCGTGCCGAGCACCGTGTGCGCGTACGGCGTGCCGGCGTAGATGACGTTCTGGAGCTCTTCTTTTCCGAGCTCTTCCTCGTTGTTGGTCCGGAGGTCCTGCTTGAGGGCGTTGAGCTGCAGGTCCCTGAGCCGCTGGAAGTCGTCGTCACGGAAGCCGGGAGTCAGAAGCTGCGGGAGCGTCGTGTCGAGAAACTTCTGGAGGTTGTCCTTGTGGACGACGCCGGTGAAGGTCGTCATCTCCTTGTCGACCTGATTGCCGAACGAGCCGGCCATCGGGAAGAGGGTCTTGTTGATCTCCGCGATCGTCATCGCGCGAGAGCCCGCTTCGCTGATCATCGAGGCAGAGAGGGCCGCGAGGCCTTCCTTGCCGGCGGGATCGTTCACGGAGCCGACGGTGAAGAGGAGCTTCACCATCACGTTCGGCAGGACCGACTTCTGCGGGATCACGAGAATCTCGCGAGTGGAAGCCGTCGCGGCGGGAGCAGCGAGGGAGGCGACCGTCGGCGTCTTCGCGATCGCCTCCGGCAGCGGCTCCTTCGAAAGCGTGGTCACCACGAGGTTGGCGTCGGTGAAGTACTTCGCGGCCGTCTGCTGAATGTCTGCCGGGGTGACCGAGGCGAGGTTGCGGTAGTACTTGTTGATCGTGTCGTACGAGCGCTCGTAGTGCGCGAAACGGGCGATGACGCCGGCGATGGCGTCGGTATTGTCGAGCGTTCTCACGAAGGCATACCGCGAGGCCGCCTTCGCGTCGTCGACCCGCTGGGCGTCGAGGCTGCGGGTGCGGAGGGCGGCAAACGTACGGAGGATCTCGTCGCGCACGTAGACCGCATCCGCCGGGTTCTTCAGCCGCGCAAACACGGTGACGAGCGAGGGATCGAAACTCGAGCCGCCGAAGGCGAAGAGCTGGTCGACCTTCTGCTCCTGCTCCACCAGACGCTTGTAGATGTCGGAGGTCTGGCCGAACTCGAGGTCGAACGCGATGTCCATCGCCGCGTTGTCTTTCCATTGAAAGATCGACGGCCCGTGGAACGCGACGGTAACGAACGGGTTCGTCTGCGCAGTCCAGGGGACGTGCGCGTAGATCGGTCCCTTGTGCTCCGGCTCCTGCGGGATGTTCGCGGTGTAGGTTCCGCGCTTCCAGTCGCCGAAGTACTTCTCCACGAGCTTGAAGGCGCTCTCCGGCTCGACGTCGCCGGCGATGATCAGGGTGATCTTCTCGGGACGGTACCAGCGGTCGAAGAAGACCTTCGAGTACTCGTACTGGTTGGGCATGTCCTCGATGTCCTTGAGGAAGCCCATGGTCGTGTGCTTGTAGGTGTGCGTGGTGTAGGCCGCATCGCGCTGCACCTCGAGGATCTTGCGGAGCGGGCTCGCGCTGTTCTTGTTGTACTCGCCGAGGACCGCTCTCGCCTCGGTCTTGAAGACATCCTCTGCGTACGAGAGGTTCTTGAAGCGGTCGGCCTCGACCTCGAGGATCTTCTCGAGATCCTCCTTCGCGAACGTCGTGTGGTAGTTCGTCAGGTCATCGGAGGTGAAGGCGTTCTGGCGCGCACCGGCCTTCGTGATGATCGCGTTGTAGACGTCGGGCGGATACGCCTTCGTGCCGCGGAACATCACGTGCTCGAAGAAGTGCGCGAAGCCGGACTTGCCCGGCTCGATCTCGTTGCGCGACCCGGTCTGCACCGGGATCTGCAGCGAGACGATGTTCGGGAAGCCGGTCGGGACCACGATCACCTTGAGACCGTTCGGGAGGGTCTTCTCGCTCGCCTTGAACGGGAGGATGTCGTCTGCCGCTCTGGTCTGCGTTGTTGCGGCCGGAGTGCTGCTCTTCGTCGCGGGCTGCGCTGCGAAGAGTGCGGCCGGAATGGCAAGCGCACAGAGCGCCGCCACGATGCGGGAACGGATCATTGCTTCTCCTTCGATTTGTGGTGGAGCACGGCCGTCCATGGTAGCGGGCGGGGCGGTGCGTCGTCTTGGTAACGCAGGGAAGGGGACCGGCATTCGACGAAGTGTGAAGTGTGAAGTAAGAAGTGTGAAAAGGCCGCGAAGCACGTTTCGTCGCTTTCACACCTCACACTTCACACTTCGCACTTCTTACTTCGTCCCTACCTCTCTTCCAGCGCTCTCAGCTCCGCGTCCGCCAGCCGAAGCCTGGCGGCGATCGCGAGGGCGAGCTGTTCGAACACTGCGAGGGTCGATGGGCACTTCTCCGCGAGGCGGTCGAAGCTCGCGCGCGACACGACGTAGAGCTCGGTGGCGCAGGCGGCCTCGGCGTCGGCGGAGCGTGTGTGCCGGTCGAGGAACGCCATCTCGCCGAAGAACTCTCCGCGCCCCAGCGTCGCGAGGTGATGGCGCTTTCCGCCCTCGAGCGGGAGGAGGATGTGAATCCGTCCCTTGCGCACGAAGAACATGTCGTCACCCGTGTCGCCGGCCTTGAAGACGAGGTCTCCCGCCCCGAGCGAGAGCTCGTGGACGAACGGGGCGAGCTCCGCGAGGGTCGACTCGTCGAGATCGCTGAGCAGGTTCACCTGCGCGAGGCCGAGGGGCGGCTGCGATTCGGTCTCCAGCCATCCCGCCTGCTCGAGGATCTGCGCCTCCATCCACTCGAGCGCCGCGTCACGCGTGTCGAAGGAACGGATGCCGCTCGCTTCGCTGGTGACCCCAAGCTGGGCGAGGTAGTGTCCGATGTCCTGCCCGGACACGATGGCGGAAGGCATGCTGCAGAAAATCAGCTGCGACCCGCGCTCGCGCATCCGGGTCTGCATCTGGGTCAGCAGCTGCGCCGCGGTGTAGTCCATCGACTGCACGCGCCGGAAATCGAGGCAGATGAAGCGCCGGTGCGCGATGTCGTCCTCGAGGTCGCTGAAGAGCTGGTCGGTCGTGCCGAAGAAGAGGTCGTCCTTGAGCTGGACGATGATGGCGGCTGCGCCGTGCTCCTCGAGCAGCTCCATCTGGTCGGGTCCGCGCCGGCGTTTCGAACGGGTCGCACGGAGGTCCGACTTCCTGAGCACGACCGTGCCGCGCATCTGGTTCCGGATGAAGAGGAGGATCGCGAGGCAGACGCCGACCAGCGTCGCCTGGATCAGGCCGACGGTCTCGGCGACGATGACCACCGAGGCGATCACGAAGAAGTCGAGCCGGGTCGACGGCAGCGTGATCAGCCGGAACATGTGGAAGTCGAACATCCTGAACGCGATCACGAGCAGGATGCCTGCGAGCGCCGCGATCGGGACCCAGGCGACGAGCCGCCCGAGAGCGACCATCGAGATCAGCACGAACAGGCCGTCGATCACGCCGCTCCAGAGGCTCCGCCCGCCACTTGCGATGTTCACGGCCGTCGGTGCCATCGCGCCCGCGCCCGGGATGCCGCCCGCGAGGAACGAGCTGATGTTCGCGGTCCCCTGCGCGAGGAGCTCGCGGTTCGAGTTGTGGCGACGGCGGGTGAGCGCGTCGACCACGATGCCGGTCTTCAGCGTGTCGATCGACAGGAGGATCGAGAGCGTCAATGCAGGGAAGAAC
>JBAQWH010000318.1:0-2629 GCA_049298815.1 Thermoanaerobaculia bacterium
CGAGGTCACCGCTCCCGAGACGCCTCGGCGCTCCACGCAGTGGACCGTGACCCGCGACGCGCTCGATCGACTGAAGACCAAGGTCAATGCAGCGCGGGCGCGGAAGGCGTCCAACCCCGAATTCACACAGTTCGTCGCATCTGCCGGACGGAGTGTGGAGGGCTGGACGCGCGAGCTGACGCCGGAGCTCGGCGACGACGACGCAGCCGAGATCGAGCGCGAGATCAGGGGCCTCGAGCGGCGCCTGGCGGACGAAGTGAAGTCGCTTGCGAAGACCATCCCTCCCGCCGAGCTCGAAAAGGGACTGGTGCGCGCGCAGCTCCTGAACGCGTACGCGTCGTTCGCGGGCAGCCGCCTGACGGATGCGGAGGCGCAGCTGACGTCGCTCATCCGCAGCCATCCCGACCTCGCCGAGGCGTTCCTGCTTCGCGGCTGCGCGCGGTACACGCAGTCGGTCCTCACCAGCGACGCGTCGTTCACGCGTGCGGCGGAGAACGACTTTGCGGCGGCGTTGCGCCTGCGGCCGGGGATCGGGCTCGATCCGCGCCACTTCTCCCCGAAGCTGATCGCGGCGTTGCGCGAAGTCAAAGCGAAGCAGCGGAAGTAGGGTCGCGGAAGGTCCCTCGGTCCCTCGGTCCCTGAGTTCCTCGGGTTCCTCGGGGGGTCCTCGGGTTTCTCGGGAAGACAAGCTCGAACGCTCAGTCACGGAACAAATCTTCGCGCGGTGCAAAGAGAGGATTCGGGCCGATACTCGTTTCTCTCGGTGTTCCTCTTGTCTGTCCGAGGAACCCCGAGGAACCCCGAGGAACCCGAGGAACTCAGGGACCGAGGAACTCAGGGACTTGTTTGCCTCGCCCGCTAGTGTTTCACCGACCGTCGCCGCGGGCCCGAGGTGGCGCCGGCTGCGTCGTCGGGTCGACCGTCTGCGTCCTTGTCGGTCATGACGAAGAGGACGGCAGGGTCGTGGTCGCTGAGGCGGAGCGCGTCCGTCCTCGTCGCGAACGATTCGGGGGCGTCGGCGTTGACGCGCGCGTACTGCAGATCGCGGACGAACGGCTCGAGCGCGGCGGAGGTGAGGATATGGTCGAGCGCCTGTGCGTTCCCTTCGTAAACGTACGAGTACCGCTGCGAGGCCGGGAGCCGGACGATCTGGTTCGTCAGGTCGGGATCGACCTCATCGGTCGCTGCCACCATCGCCCCCGCGGGATCGGGACGGCCGGTGATCTGCCCCATCACGTCGACGTAGCCGTCGCTGAACTCGTGGGCATTGAAGTCGCCGGCGACGACGATGCGCGTCCCGGGTGAGGCCGTCTGGATGGACTGGATGTATTGCGAGATGCGCAGCCCCTGCTCGTGCCGTTTCGCGCGTGCAAACGGGCCGTCGGCCGGGTCATCGACCCCGATGAGCGAGCGCATGTGGATCGCCATCACGACGATCGGGAAGGGCGAGCCGTTCCCGATGTAGGCCCCGCGGAGCACGAGCGGCGGGCGGTCGAACACGGTCTGCGATGACCCGGAGGGAGTCGTCCAGCGGAGGTCCTTGCCGTACTGGTCGATCGAATCAATGCGGACGGTGTCGCGCACCAGGAACCCGACGTCGATGCCGCTGGTGTCGTTGCCTTCGCGCGAGTGCGCGGTGTAGCGCAGCGCCCCTTCGTCGGAGGCGAGCTTCTTCGCGACGTCGTCGAGCGCCTGCTCGTTCTCGACCTCCTGCACGACGACGATGTCCGGCGATCCGAGAAGGCTGCGGAGAAGCGTGGAGAGCTTTCCGAGACGGTGGGAGTAGTCCGCCGCCGTGACCTTCGGATCGCCCCACGACGGATCGTCGCGGTCGTCGAAGAGCCTGAGGAGGTTCTGGGTCGCGATCGTCATCTCGCCGGCGCGCCGCGCGCGGACTGCGCGCGGGTAAGAAGGATTGCTGACATCGAGTCGCGTGGCCCAGATCTGGTAATCGCCAAACGCGTAGCCCAGCGGCCCTTCGGCGAGCGCGATCGAGGCGCCTCCGACGATCGACGGCACCGCCATCGGCATCGTCGCGAGCGCGGTCGGGTCGATCTCGATCACTTCCGGATTGCGGTCCCAGCTCGCTCCGGGCTCGCGGAACGGCCGCACCTGACCTGCGACGACCGGCGTCGCATAGAACTTGTCCGTGCCGCCGGTCGCGAGACCGTTCACGATCCGGACGAGTGTCCCTTCCAGCGGCTCGAAGTCCGAGAACCCCGGCTGCAGTTCGCGCACGGAGGGGAGAGGCTGGTCATGAGCGTCGACCGTGACGGTGACCGTTCCCGCGATCTCGGTGAAGTTGAAGTACTCGTCGATCCGCCCTGACACATCGACCTGGTCGCCGACGTTGACCGGAGGAAGCGAGTTCATGAAGACGTAGATCCCGTTCGATGCACGCGAGCCGGGAACGGTGCGCGCGTCGGGCGTCTGGATGAAGAAGCCTTTCAGCCCGACCGCCGTCACGATGTTGTCGTCGGTCTGGATCGTCTGGCCGACGAGCGGCGAGGTGTCGCCCGTGCCCTGAATGACCGGGATCTCGACGGCAGAAGCGGCGAAGGAAACGAGGAGGAGGACGAGGAACAGGGTTCTGGATCGCATGGGCGCGCGTGAAGCCTACCAAAGTGGA